>CAYNGG010000075.1:0-12638 GCA_964396575.1 uncultured Desulfobacteraceae bacterium
GAGTTGTCCGACTTGACGCCGGGCATATCAGTGCTGAGAGACATGTCCTCCGGCGCCTGGATAAACTCGACCGTGACGGTTCCGGAAACCCCGGCCGACACGGCCGTGATGGTCGCCGTCCCGACCGTCTGGGAGCTGGTCAGGGTCACGGTGGCGATCCCGTTGGTGGTCTTGGCGACGCTTGGGGAAAGACTGCCCATGGTGGTGGTGAATTCCACCTGGGAGCCGTCGGGCACGGGCCGGTCATCTTCGCCCAAAACTTCGGCGGAAAGGGTCATGGTCGCGGAACCGTTGGCCACCAATCGAGGCTTTTGCGGAGTCACGATCACGGATCCCACCGTGATCATGGACAGATCGACGGTAACCACCTCGCCGTTGGCAATCCTCAGCTCCGATTCCACTACCCGGCCCGTTTCCGGGTCAATGCTCATGACCGTGATCACGCCGCCCGGCGGCACCGGAACCTCGTTGATCTGGAAGGTGCCGTTGCCGGGGACCTCGATGATCTTGTCACCGATCAGAACCAGGGTGCCCGGCGTGGCCGACCCCTGGACGGTCCCCACCCGGCGGGTCTCGTAAAACAGGCCGTAAGGTCCGCCCTTGGTGATGTTCAGGGCCACGCCATCGCCCGGGGAGTCATCGGCCCGGACCCCGGTGTCTATCCACATGTGGATGTATGGGTCGTACCGCAGCACCCGAGCCCCCACCAGGTCCGGATGTGAGGGGAGAATGAGAGTAGCCGGGCTTTCAAGCTGGAGCAGGGCCGGCTTGATGGCCACCAGGGCATAGGGAGCCTGCTTGCCGCTGATGATGACGTCATCCGCGCTCAGGGTTGAAGGCGCCGGCATCGGGACCGGCAGCGGGTTGGAGACGTCGATGAGCTCGACGCTCATCTCCACGCTGGACAGGCCGGACTGGTCACCGACGCTGAAGGCGGTCTGGGGGAAGACCGCCAGGCGGGCCTGGTCCTCGCCGATTTTATTGGAAGGCACCTCCGCGCCGAGCCGGGCGGCCACGTCCACCACCGGGGCATTGGCCCGGTGGAGCAGGACGGACTGGCCCAAGGCCGAGCCGGGAGACAGGTCGGCCAGGATGTAGCCGTCGATGAAACCGTCTTTGGAGGACAGGATGGTGTGGAGCTCCGACGGGACGTTCATGGAAAACTGCCCGTTGGCGTTGGTGACGGTCGTCAGCATCTGGCTGAAGACCTGAACCAGCACGTCGGAGACCGGATAGCCGTTTCCGCCGTAAACCGTCCCGGTGAAGTTATAGGTGGGCTCCGCCGGGGTCGTCGGCTCCTCGCCGTCTTCCTCGCCGGAGTCGTACCCGCCGGAAGCCCCGCAACCGACGGCGAACAGGGTGAACAGGGCAAGCAGTCCCACCATCAGGACCGACAGCACACTATGGGATCGGTTCGACTTCATATATTCCCTTTCCTGTCTTAATGCGTGGTGCGCGGTCCGGCCGCTTCCGCGGCCGGCCTTTCATACCCCGACAGCCCGTCGCCCGAAACCCGATGCGTCGGTTGGGGGGATCCGTCTGCTCATTTGAATACCGCCGGGCGTTCCGGCGAGACCCTTGTGGGGACGGACCGGACTCGGCGGACGCTCTTCTCGCCGTCCGCCGGGTCCGGCAGCGTCTTAAATCTCCGTCTGTCTTTGTTCCAGTTGGACGATCCGAGGAGTGATGAAGATCAGCAGCTCTTCTTTATCTTCAGTTTTTTCCTTGGATTTAAACAACCACCCCAAAATCGGAATTTTCGATAACCCGGGAATGCTTTCATTACTACTGCGCTCAGTGGTTTTGATTATTCCACCAATTACCACCGTATCGCCATCATTGACCAGCAGCTCCGTTATTGCTTCCTTTGTCGTAAAAGACTGCTGACCTTCGAATCTAGGGCCCAGGTCATTTTTAGTGATATTTATCACCATGGAAATCCGGTTGTCAGGGGTTACATGCGGCGTGACTTCCAGGAGAAGGTCAACATCCTGGAACTCGATGTTGACTTCCCCGTCTTCCACGGTTTGATATGGATAGGAGATGCCTTGTTTAATGGTCGCCTTCTTGTTATCCAGGGTCAGCACCTTGGGAGCGGATATGATTTTGGCCTCGCCAGTGGACTCCATTGCCATGAGCTGAGCATCCAGCGTCAACGGGGTGCCGGCGATCCGCATGAAATTAAACCCCAAAGAGCCACTTGTAGAAGGAACAGGCAAGTTCATAGCCATATCCCAGCCGTAGGTGCCGCCCAAGACGTTGTACCCGCGTTGGGGGCCGTATCCCTGGTCGGCGATGGCGTTTTCGTCGGTGGCCTCGCTGAGGCCGCCCTGGGCGCCCCAGGATGTTCCGATCTGCCTGGTAAAATTGGTTGTCGCCTCCACCACCCGGGCTTCGATGATCACCTGGGGAGTGACCCGGTCGAGCTTGCTCACGATCTCTTTGGCCTGTTTGATCTTCTCCTCGGTGTCGGTCATGATGATCATGTTGGTCCGGGTATCGACACTCAGGGTTCCCCGATCGGCGGTCTTGACCTTTTCGAGGTGGGGAAGGATCTCCGCCTGGGCGTTGGAGTAGTTGATGGGAATGTATTCGGTCTTGAGCGGCTCGAGGGCTTTTTCCTGATCCTTGGCCGACTTGGCGGCCATGAGCCGTTCCTGGCGCTCCTGCTCCTCATCCTTGAGGGTCTCCTTGGTGGCGATCCGGATGATGTCGCCCTCGAAGGTCTTGCCCAGGCCGTTCATCTTGAGGACCAGGTCGAGGACTTGATCCCAGGGGACTGGGTGCTCCAGGGTGAGGGTGACCCTGCCGTCCACGTCGTTGTCCACGGCGAAGTTCTTCCCGCTGACCTCGCGGAGAATCCGGAAGACGTTTTTGATATCGGTCTCGTAGAAGTCGAGAGCGATCTTTTCGCCCGTGTAGGTGGGCTTTCTTCCGAGGAGCAGCTCGGCCTCGCTGGGCCCTTCGGAACCCGGCTGGCCAGCCGGGGCCGTCGCGAAGTCCCCGGCGGGGGCTGCATCAAAGCCGCCGCTCGGAGGGGACGTCGGCATGTCGAAATCCCCTGCCGCCCGTTCGCTTGGAAACGCGGCCGGCGGGGTTTCCGGAGATGTTGGAGGGGCTGTTTGATCCGATGGCAGGGCGCCGCCCGGCGGGGCTCCCGCGTCAGCCACGGCGGGGACCGCCGACGGCTTGGGCGAAATTGAGGATGCCTCGAAGTGGACCATCAGCATGTCGTCGGTCTGCTCCACGTAATAGGGCACGCCCTCCCGGAGCCGGATGTCGAAGACGGTGGTTTGGCCCGGCCCGCCGTTCCGCCGGGGGATGATCTCGTCCACCGCGCTTTCGAACCGGTCGGTGATCAGGGGCCGCTCGCGGTAGTCGGGAATCCGGGTGTCATCCAGCTTCAGGGCGAGCTGATTGTCGCCGGTGGTCACCAGGTCGTAGGGGACCGGCCGGGTGGTGCCGACGATGAGGGTGGATCGGCCGGCGTCCTCACTGAGAAAGTCGATCCGGTTGATCCAGGCCGGCTTTCCGCCCTCCGCGTAAGTCCGGGGTGGGGCCGGGGGCGGCTCGGGCGCCGGTCCGGCGGGAGCGGGGGCTTCGCCCGAGCCTACCCGGATTATCAGACCGTCTTTATCGGGCTGGGTGGTAAAGGCCGACAGATATCGGGGATGGGTGTCGATGTAGAGCCGGAGCCGGTCAGCCAGGCTTTCGTAGCGGACCTGCTTGACGTAGCGGGTGTCCACCGGAAAGGCGTGGGTCTGCTCGTAGGGGTTGTCGATATTAAAGAGGTCCACAATGATGCTGGCCGGGTCATCCCGCGAATCGGTGCGGTAATCGGTGATGGCTCCATCGCCCCGGACGGTGACCAGGGTGCTGTCATCGAGCTGAGTGGCGTAAACCGACTGGAGGCGATTGGCTTCAGCGGCCCCCGGCGGCAGGGGATGCCGTTCCGCCCCGGCCCGGTCGGGGCTCGGCGGCGGGATCTTGCTGGCGAACCGTTCGGCGGTCCCCACGTTGACCAGGAGTCCGTTGTCCACCGGGTTGGCCGAAAAGGCGGTCAAATACTGAGGCTGGGTCTCGAGGACCAGCCGGAGGCGGTCCGGGTATCCGAAGTAGCGGATCCGCTTGACCCAACTGGTGTCCACCGCCACCTGTTTCTCATCCCGGTAGGGGGATTTGAGATTGAAAATGTCGAAGATGATCCGTGGGGGATTGTCGATGGTGTAGGCTTTGTAGTTGGTTATGGCGCCATCGGCGCCCACGAAGACCTTAAGGCTGTCCTCCAGGCGGGTGGCGTAAATGGATTCGAGCCGTGAGGCGGTGTGGGCCATCGGGAGGGGATCATCTCCGCCGTCATCGAATTCCGCGGACCGGGGCGCTCCCGCGCCCGGATCGGCAAAGGCGATCCGGAGCCCTTCCCCCTCCCGGATGATCTCCGGAGTCCGATCCTGGCCTAAGGCGATTTCCAGACGGGTGACCGGCCGGCCGCCCTCGGATTCTTCGGCGGCAATGACCGCCTCAATGATCCGGCTGAAGGGCACGTCGATGGTGTACCGGCCGGTTCCCTCACCCACGTCGAGGGTCGCGCCGGTGAACCGAAGGACAAAAGCCGGGGGATTGGGCCGGGTCACCGATGTGTAGGTGAGGGGCCGGTCACCGCGGATGAGGACGTCCACCGTGTCGATCCCCTCCACCACGTCAAGGCCGGTGATCCGGGCCGGGCCGGCCGGCGGGCCGGCGGCCGAATCGTCGGTCCGGGCGCCCCGGTCCCCGGCGCAGCCGGAAAGGATGAGGGCGATGGCGAGGAGGCTGGAAAGGGTGACGGCCGCGAATCGCCGACGGTCTGCCGTGGGGGGGGTCTTACATCTGATCATATCGTTCTCCCGGGGGTTTTTGAAGTTTGAGCTCTCGGGTCCGGTAAGTCGCCTCGCCGTAAACGTCTTCAGTCTTCTCCTCGACGATGATCCGATCATAGAGGATCTCGGCCACCTGTCCGGAGTGAATCCCGATATAGGTGCCCTCCTTGATGATGTATCCCTTTCCGGAGGCCTCTTCCACCAGGGCCCGGTCGCCGCTTTCGGCCCGGATGATCCCCACGAGCTTGAGCTGGCCCAAGTCCATCCGTTCCAGCGGGGTTCGGGGGACGCGACGCTCGGGTTTCGGCTGACCTTCCGCTGTTTTCGGCTCGGGGGGCGGCTCTTCCGGCTCTTCTTTGGGAGGGGGCTCGGGCTTGAAGAGCGGCTCGAAGGGGTCCAACCGGCCCGACGGGCTGTACTCCCCGTCGTCTTCTACATCCCGCCCCAGGTTGATGATGGATGCAATGGCGCTGTCGCCCATGACATCGGCCTCGGCCGCGGCAATCTCTTCTTCGGTGGGGGTGGCGGCAATCGCGGCTTCGCCTTCGGAGGTGGCAATGGCGGGCATCTCGGGAGCCGGCTCGGACGGTGCGGCCTCGGGCTCGTCGGCCGGCGCATCAGCCACGGCCGCCACGGAATCATCGACCGTCTCGGCCTCATCGTCCATCGCCGGGGCGGACGTCTCCTCTTCAGGCGTCTCGGCCGGCGGCGTATCCGCTTCGGCCACCACCGGCGGTTCCGGCTCGGCGGGGAGCGATGGCTCCGGGACCGCGTCGGGGTCCGGCGTCGGCGCCTCGTCGAAAACCACTGTCGGGGCCTCGTCAGCGGAGGCCGGGGGCTCTGTCCCCGCCGAACCGCCGGGGGCTTCGAGAGGCGGTGATGGCGCCGGTTTGACCACTTCCGTGGGGCGATCGGGGATCTCCTTGCGGACCACCACCGATTCCGGGCCGGCGGACTCGTCACCGCCGCCGCATCCGCCCATCAGAAAAGGCAGGAGGGCCGCTCCCAGCAGCGCATGTCCTATTGCAGCTTTCATGGTCGATCTCTTCATCCGATTATTTCTTCTTTTTGCCCTTGTCATCCGACTCCGGCTCCTGCTCCAGAAACTTATAGGTAACCGCCTTACAGGATACGTTCAAGCGGTCTTCGGTCGCACTATCGGCGCCCTTTTTCTTTTTCCGCTGAGCCATATCCATCACCACATCCTTGACGTGGACGATGCGGTCCAGGCGGGCCAGCTTATTGTAGAACCGGGTCACGTCATGGTAGCGGCCGATCACTTCAATGGAAACCGGGATCTCGGCATAAAACCCCTTGGACACCTCATTTTCCGGTTTGAACAGAAGAAACTCGAGACCTGAATCCTGACCGGCGTTGGAAATCTGTGTCAGCAACGACGGGATCTCCTCGCTTTCAGGCAGGGCCTGCTTGGCCTCCTCGAACTCCTCTTCGGCAGCGGCGATTTGACGCCTCACCTCATCGATCTGGTCCGCCTTCCGCTTGGCCACCAGAAGCTCCGATTCCAGGTCGGAGAGCTTCTCGCTCAGCTCGCCAATCTCCTTATGCTTGGGGAGATAGGAGAAGTAAACGAAGGGGCCGATGAGCAGAATAACGGTCCCGGCCATAATCAGGATCTTGTAGAGCCGGGGGAGCTTGTCGATCTTTTCGAAAAAGGACGACAGATTGAGCTTCATGACGGTTTCGCCTTTGTATCCTTCCCGGCGGTCGCCTCTCCCTCGGGGGGTGCCGGCGGCGCCTTGAGGAAAGTGATCTCAAATCGTTTCAGGTTGATCTCCTCGGCTTCCTTATTCTGCTGGAATATCTCCTGCTCGAGGGTCACCAGCCGGATCTGCTCGAAAAGGTTGCGTCCATCCTTGGCCCTGGCTTCCTCGATTCGCGACATGAAGTGGGCCACCGTTTTGTTGTCCAGGGCAATCCCCTTGACCCCGATGACCACGTCGATTTTGACCTCTTCGGTAACATTTTTTCCCTTTCCCGTCTTGGTCACGGTCCGGCGATCTTCGGCTTCCAGGTAGGTCAGCCACATCTTTTCCTCGACGAGAAGCTCGGTCATCATGACCAGGAGCCGGAAGGACTCACCCCGGCTTGCCTTGAGCTCATCGATGACGTTGAGCTTTTTCCGGAGGAACTCGAGCTTGGCCCGGAGGGCCTCCACTTCGGCGACAATCTTGTTGTATCGGTCGAGCTCCTTTTGGGTGTACTCGATCTTGTCGTTGAGATCGGCAATTTGGTTGTTGAGCCGGCTGTGGTACCAGTAAAGCCCGGCGAGTAGAACGGCGACAACGAGGACGAAGATGACAACCTGGTTCTTGCCCCCTTCTTTCTCCCGTTCCTTGACATACGGCAGCAGATTGATGCGAATCATTTGTCGCCCACCCTTCTCAGTGCCAGGCCGAGGCAGATGGCCGCCTGGGGAGCCACCCGCTCGAGATAGGTGTCATCGAATCCGCCCCCCGGATTGAGCCGCTCAAAGGGCTGAATCCGCTCGACGTGAGATGAGGTTTCTTCGGCCAGCATATCCCGGAACGCCTGGATTTTCGACCCGCCTCCGCTCAGGATGATCCGCCGGATGTGCTCGCCGGCATAGGTGGAATAGAAGAAGTCGAGAGCCCGCCGAATCTCGGTGCACCATTCGGCCACGACGCTGTTGACCACATCCACCACCGCCTTGTCGGCGATCTGACCATCCCCGCTACCGTGGAAGCTTTCCTCGGCGTCCTCCATGCTGGTGCCGGTCTTGCTGGCGATCTGCTGGGCGATCTGGGCGGCCCCGAAGGAGATGTCCCGGACGAGAACCGAGATGGTGTCCCGAACGATGTTGATGGTCGTTTTGGCGGCCCCGATGTCGATGAGGGCGACGTTCTCCCCGTCGGTCTCGTAGTTGGCCTCGTAGATGTTCTGGAGGGCGAAGGCATCCACGTCGATAACCCGGGGGATCAGATCAGCCATCCGGATCAGGGTATCATACTCGGTGATGACGTCCTTTTTGGCGGCCACCAGGAGGACATTCATCTGATTGGGGTTCTCCTCATCCTCCCCGAGGATCTGGAAGTCGAGGTTCACATCGCTGATATCGAAAGGGATGTACTGCTCCGCCTCGAAGTGGATGGTCTCCTGGAGCTGCTCGGGCGGCATGCTCTGAACACTGATGGTTTTGACGATGATGGAATAGCCCCCGATGGACACGGCCACGTGTTTGTCCTTGATTTTGTGCATCTTGAAGAGCTGGCGGATGGCGTTGGCCACCTCGTCGGGACTCTTGATGGTCCCCTCTTCGATGAGCCCGTGGGGGATATCGCTCATCCCGAATGTCTTGAGGGTATAGTTGTCCTTGACCGAATCGACCTCCGCGAGCTTCAATGTCCGGGAGCCGATGTCGAGTCCGATAATGTTGACTTTCTTCTTTTTAAATAGCACGTTGTGCCCCCTGTTGTCGCTGGTCCGGTCCGCACCACGCCGTCCGCGTCGTATCCGTCGGACGGGGCGGGGGGTCTTTTCTCTGGAGATGGCGGTTTATCTGTGTCAAAATCGGAACAATTGCTGCGGGCACCCCGTCGCGGGCGTTGATGAAAACATCATTATATAATATATTCGATGGTGTCAAATAAAATGTCGCTCCCCGTTCGTTCGCCCGTTCGTTCAGAGGTCCGGCCCGACCGGATGTTGCCTTGACTCCGGGCGGGAAGTATATTCATATTTCACAGGCCGGGCAACCGAGTCAATAGGTTCCCCGGCGTAATCAGCCGGTAGAGATCTCCTCCTTGAGGGCGGAGATGGGTGTCCCGGCGAGCCACGTTTTACCCGAGGCCGATCGTTTCATGTCAAGTCAGCAGCCGTCCGCCGACAAGGTCAAGCCCTTCCGCCTGGTGAAGTATTTCACCTTTACCAGTCTGATCGTCATCTTTCTGGGCACGGTGGTGCTCTCCATCTTCAACACTCACTGGGCCCGGGCCATGCAGATGAAGAAGAGCGAAGACTACGCCCTGCTTCTCGTGGAAAACCTCAACCATCAGGTCTTTCTCCAGTTCATCATCCCCGTGGCGCTCAAGTTCGGGAAAATTCAGCTCCGGAACAAGGAGCAGTTCGAGCGGATGGACAAGGTGGTCCGGAGCACGCTCCACAGCTTCCGCGTGGACATGGTCAACATCTATGACATGAATCATATTATCTCTTACAGCTTTGATCAAGACAAAGTTGGCCGAAAGGACAAAGGCGGGTCCGGCTACCAGAGCGCGGTCTCGGGCAAAGCCACCTCCAAGCTCGTCCAGCAGGGCAATTTCATCGAGATCTTTTTGGGAATCCCCCGGGAGAGCCGGATCATCACCTTCGCCCCCCTGCGGGCCGAAAAGCCGCTGTCGCGGATTTCGGGGCCGGTGCTCGGAGTGGTGGAGATCGCTCAGGACCTGTCGGCCGACTACCACGCCATTTTCCGGTTCCAGATCCGGGTGATCCTCACGTCGAGTATGGTCATGGGGGCGCTGTTTGTGGTCTTGCTTTTGGTGGTTCGCCGGGGCGAGCGGATCATCCACCAGCGGAACCTGGAGCGAATCCGGCTGGAGGAGGAGCTGGGCCGGACCCGACGGCTGTCGGCCATCGGGGAGATGGTGGCCGGGATCTCCCATGAGATCCGGAACCCGCTGGGGATCATCCGGTCCTCCGCCGAGCTGCTCAAAAAGCAGATGGCCCGGTACCAGCCCCAGAGCCGGATTCCCGAGGTGATCGTGGAAGAATCGACCCGGCTGAACCGGATCATCACCGATTTTCTCGACTTTGCCCGGCCCAAGCAGCCGACCCTGTCGCCCTGCCGGCTGGAGGCCATTGTCGAAAAGAACCTGACCTTCCTTTCCTCCCAGGAAACCGAGGTTCCCTATACGTTTGACCGGCGGATCGACGAGGGCCTGCCCGACATCCGGGCCGACGCCGACATGCTCTACCAGGCGTTTTTAAATGTCCTCATCAACGCCATGCAGGCGATGCCGGGGGGCGGTCGGATCGGCGTGGCCATCCGGGCCAACGGTTCCCATGTCGCCGCCCGGTTTACGGACGACGGCGGCGGAATCCCCGCGGAGGTCTTCGACAAGCTCTGGGACCCGTTTTTCACCACCAAGGACACCGGCACCGGCCTGGGGCTGGGGATCGTCAAAAACATCGTCGAATCCCATGGCGGGACGGTGACCATTGCCAACCGCCCCGCCGGCGGGGCCGAAGTGACGGTCCGGCTCCCCGCGGCCGGGAGCTGACCCATATCTGGAGGAGGCAGACCCGTGGAAACCATCCTGATCGTCGATGACGAGAAGAACTACCCCCTGATCCTCAGCGCCGTGCTGGAAGAGGAGGGGTTCGAAACCCTGACCGCCAACAGCGCGGCCGAGGCACTGAAGCTTTTGTCTGAAGCCGAGATCGACCTCGTGCTCACCGACATGAAAATGCCGGCCATGGACGGCATGGAGCTCCTCGACCGGGTGAAAGCCAAGGACCCCGACCTCCCGGTGATCATGATGACCGCCTACGGAACGGTGGAAAAAGCCGTGGAGGCGATGCAGCGGGGAGCCCATAACTACATCCTCAAGCCCTTCGACAACGAGAGCCTCCTGATGTACGTGGAAAAGGCCCTGGCCGTTTACCGGATGGCCAAGGAAAACCGCCGGCTCAAACACGCGGTGAGCGCCCGCTATCGCTTCGACAACATCATCGGGAAAAGCGAGGCCATGCAGGAGGTCTTCGACACCATCCGGAAGATCGCCCCCACCCCGGCCACGGTCCTGATCGAGGGGGAAAGCGGCACCGGCAAGGAGCTGGTGGCCCGGTCGCTCCACTTCAACAGCCCCCGCACCGACCGGCCTTTTGTGGCGGTCAACTGCTCGGCCTTTGCCGAGACCCTTCTGGAAAGCGAGCTCTTCGGCCACGAAAAAGGGGCCTTCACCGGGGCGACCGCCACCAAAAAGGGGCGGTTCGAGCTGGCCGACGGCGGGACCCTTTTTCTCGACGAGATCGGGGAGCTGTCAGCCAATCTCCAGGTAAAGCTGCTCCGGGTGCTCCAGGAAAAGACCTTCGAACGGGTGGGCGGAGTCCGCCCCATCCAGGTGAGCATCCGGGTCATCGCCGCCACCAATAAGCAGCTCAAAGACGAGGTCGCGGCCAACCGGTTCCGGGAAGACCTCTTCTACCGGCTCAACGTCCTCCACGTGGCCCTGCCGCCCCTGCGGGACCGGGTCGAAGACATCCGGCCCCTGGTCAGCCATTTCATTGAAAAATACAAAGGGGAGCGCCAGTCCGAGGTCCGGATCACCGGGATCTCCCCGGAGGTGGAGCGGCTGTTCTTCGAATACCCCTGGCCCGGAAACGTCCGGGAGCTGGAAAACGTCATCGAGCGGGCGGTGATTCTCTGCCCCCGGGAGACCATCGACGTCTCCGACCTCCCCAAAGCCTTCCGGGAAAGCGCCCACGAAACCCTCTACCTCGAAGGCATTCCGGCCACCGCCACCCTTAACGAAACCTTGACCCGGGTGGAGCGGACCATGATCCAACGGGCACTCCGGATGACCGGAAACGTCCAGGCCCACGCCGCTCAGATCCTCGGCATCGGCAAAAGCGGCCTCAACATGAAGATCAAGAAGCACCAGATCGAGGTGGGTTCAAAATCTTGAACATTAACCGGCCTTATATTTTCAGACAGATAAACTTGTTGCCACCCATTGCCGGTTTTCCGGTTCAACGCCATGAACCGGGCTGAATATCCAATTCTAATTTTTAAATCAAATAGTTATTGGCTACCCCCGAAAAAGGGATCAAGAATTTGAAACGAACAGAGGGGCGTGAAGGACCGATGGCGGGGCGAAGTCTCGGCGTACCCGGTTGGGGATTGCCTATTAAGCTATTGATATGTATAGAATTCAAAAAATGAAGCGGTGTTCGAGGGCAAAACATCAGCATTTGGCAAGGGACTTGCATAACAATAATTGCAACAACCTGATCATTTCTTCATCTTTCTTCCTCCTTTAGGCGGGCGGTTCGGGAGCGGTTCCCGGGCCGCCCGTCTATTTTTTCCCCGGCTAACCGGCGGCCTTGTCCCGAGCCAAGTCAGCGTAAACGGAGTCGCCGTATTCATCCGCCAGGGTCTGATACGCCGTCCGGCTCTTGCCGGTTTCACCCAGTTGCTCGTAGAGCCGGCCCAGGTGGTAGTAGGCCTCTCCCTTCATCACCGGGTTGTCATCCGCGGTGATCCGTTCGAAATAATCCACGGCCGCTGATAGGTTCCCGGCCGCCTCGTGGGCATAGGCCAGCCCCCCCAGGACCAGGTTCAGGATGCCGGGACGATTGGAAAGCTCGGGCAGGGCGGCCTCGTAGAGGGATATGGCGGTTTCGGGCGCCCCGGCTTCATAGGCGTAGTTGGCCAGGGCCACCCGGGCCAGCCGACCGGCCTCCCGGCTCCCGTGTCGGTCAATCAGTGTCTCGAAGTCGCCTTTCACCGCCTCGTAGGCCTCTTTTTCTCCCTGGTCCGACACGGCGGCGGCATACCGCTTCCGGGCCTCAGCCAGCTCCTCGAATGCCTGGCCACCCTTCCGGAACTGGTAATACTGGAACCCGGCCACCGCCACCGCCAGCATGAGCAGCCCGGCCATGACCGCCCCCACCCGGACCCGGTTTTCCATGACGAACCGGAAGAGCCGGGTTGACATCGTTAGAAACTCGTCAGGCTCCTTGAGGAGCTGTTTTCGGGTGATCTTCTTCCTGGCCATATCGTCTCCTTCAGATTGG
>CAYNGG010000076.1:0-9184 GCA_964396575.1 uncultured Desulfobacteraceae bacterium
CGATTTCGATTTCGATGGTGTCTCGCCTGCCTGATGTTTGTAGGAGCGGACCCCCGTGTCGTCCTGGCATAAGGAGTCTTGCACGGTTCCCCATCTGATCGGTGCCGGCGGCCGGAAACCCTTGACAAGCTGCCGCAATTCCTGAAAAACTGGCTTTCAAACGGGGCGGCCATGGCGCCGGAAGTCGGATTCCAGGTTTCGGGCCGGTCTGAATCCCATGGATCGCCCGACCGACAGGCCCCTCAACCCATTCATTCCAGGAGGACATGATGAGCGGTAAACGAATTTTAATGCTGGTGGGAGATTACGTGGAGGATTACGAGGTCATGGTGCCGTTTCAGGCCCTTCAGATGGTCGGCCACACCGTTCACGCGGTCTGCCCGGACAAGGCGGCCGGCGACGTCGTTCGGACTTCGGTCCACGATTTCGAAGGGGACCAGACCTACAGCGAAAAGCGGGGGCACAACTTCGCCCTCAACGCCGACTTCAACGGGCTCCGGGCCGAGGACTACGACGCCCTGGTGATCCCTGGCGGACGGGCTCCGGAATACATCCGGCTCAACGAGACCGTCCTGGCGACGGTCCGCCATTTTTTCGAGGCGAACAAGCCCATTGCCGCCATCTGTCACGGTCCCCAGGTCCTGGCCGCCGCCGGCGTGCTCTCCGGCCGCCGCTGCACCGCTTATCCGGCGGTGGGGCCCGACATCCGGATCGCCGGCGGGGAATATGTCGAGATCCCGGTGGACGACGCCCTGGTCGATGGAAATCTGGTCTCGGCCCCGGCCTGGCCGGCTCATCCCAAGTGGCTGGCGGCCTTTCTGAAGGTCCTCGGCACGACGGTCACCCCCTGATCCGGGTCGGCTTCTAAACCGGGCGTGGAAGGGAGCACAGCGGTGTATCGAATCGAGCGGCGGGAATCGGGGTATCTGCTGACCTTCGGCGGGGTTATCGACGCGGCGGAGATGGGGCGATGGTACCGGGACTCCCGTCGGGCGCTGGCCGCCGAGACCGGAAAGCCCTTTGGGGTCATCGTCGATATGCGGACGCTGGTGCCGTTGGGACAAGATGCCCAGGTCATCATGGTTGACGGCCAGGCGCTCTACCGGCGAGCCGGCATGGAGCGGTCGGCGGTGATCCTCAGCAAGGCGCTGGTCACCGCCCAATTCAAGCGGCTGGCCAAACAATCGGGAATCTATGACTGGGAACGCTACATTGACGCCTCCAGCACCGAGCGTTGGTCGGAAAAGGCGGTCAACTGGGTCAAATTCGGTGTCGATCCGGACATCTGAGGCGGCCGTCGGGAGCGGGCCATGAGGAGTCCATTACACCTGGCGGGACTGCTCATCGCATTGAGCGTCGCGGTCGGATGCGCCGCCGGCGAGCCGGGTCCGCCCCTGGCGCCGGCCCCTTACCAGATGCCGGTCCATGCCGGGGATATCGAAAACCCGGCCGTGGACGAGTCGAGCGGGCTGGCGGCCTCCCGGCAAAACCCCGGCATCCTCTGGACGATCAACGACTCCGGAAACCCGGCGGTGGTCCATGCGCTGGGAGAAAACGGCGAAGACCGGGGCGAGCTGACCATCGACGGGGCCGGAAACCGGGACTGGGAGGATTTGGCGATCTTCCGCCGGAAGGGGACCGACTTTCTCCTGATCGCCGACGTCGGCGACAATGCCGGAAAGCACCCTTACTGCTCCCTCTATGTGGTCCGGGAGCCGCCGGTGGGGCCGGACGGTTTACCGCCCGAGGCCGATGTCCCGGTGGCGTGGCGGATTCGGTTCCGGTACGAAGACGGCCCCCGGGACTGCGAGGCCGTGGCCGTTGACCCCCAAGGGGAGACGATCATCCTGCTGACCAAACGGGAGACGCCCCCGGCGCTCTACACTCTCCCCCTCGCCCCCACCAGCCGGGTCCGGGTGGCCCGGCGGGTCCGGACCGTGACCACCATCCCCCCGCCGACGGCCGGCGATCTCCGCCGTGATCCGGTTTACGGCCGATACGGCAGCCAGCCCACCGGGATGGACATCTCGCCCGACGGCCGCCATGCCGTGGTCCTCACTTACCGGACCGCCTACCGGTTTGACCGCTCCCCGGGGGAAACCTGGGCCGAAGCCTTCGGCCGCCCGCCCGGGCGGATCGCCATCCCGCTGCTGGCCCAGGCCGAAGGGATCTGCTTCGGCGAGGACGGCCGGACCGTTTTCATCACATCTGAAAAGCGCCCGGCCCCGCTGCTCCGGATCACCCCGGCAGCGGACAGCTCGCCGGCCAGAGACGATGCTCCCGCAAAAAGGCGTCGATCGTTTTGAAGTAGGCGTGGGAGTTGACGTGGAGGATGGAGTTGTGGTCGCCCTTGGGGAAAATCCGGGTGGTCACCGGGCCGCCGGCCCAGCTCCGGAGGCGCTCGGCGTGAGAAACGTCCACCAGGCCGTCGTACTTGCAGTGGAGCAACAATAGGGGGCCCTCGTAGCTCCCCAGCTTGGATGGGTGATTGATGACTTCATCCACCGCGTCGGCGAGGGCGTCCGCCGTGGTGCCGAGCTCCTCGGGATGAATCCGGATCAAGAGCCGCTCCAGGGGGTTGGCGATCCCGCTTTCGAGGATCAACGCTCCGATCCGGGGAAACTGCCAGGCGGCGTGGATGGCGCAAATCGAGCCCAGGGAGCGGCCGAAGAGGATCAGGTCCTCGGTCCGCCGGCCAATGGCACCGATGATCGAGGCCACGTCATCGAGCATCGTCACCAGCCCCGGCCGGCCCGAGGACATCCCGTAGCCCCGGTATTCGGATAGAAAACAGTTGTATCCCATGGCATCGATGATGGTGATGAAGTCCTCCGCGTAGTCGGCCACCACCTCGTCGTTGCCGTGGAAGTGGACGATGGTCCGGCCGCCGGGATGGCCTTCGTAGTAGCAGCAGGCCAGGCGGGCATCTCCGCAATCGATCCAGAACGGCTCGGGCAGGAACGCCCGGCGGGGGAAGAAATACCGCTCCGATATCATTGGATGGTCAAGCAAT
Source organism: uncultured Desulfobacteraceae bacterium (assembly GCA_964396575.1). GTDB lineage: Bacteria > Desulfobacterota > Desulfobacteria > Desulfobacterales > JAABSP01 > CAYNGG01. The sequence continues at coordinate 3,014 of CAYNGG010000076.1, forward strand.
GTTCGATAGGCGTCCAACCGGTCTCCTCGTTTTGCGTGCCAAAGGGAAAAGGGGCGTTCGCGCCACCACGTGACGCACCGGCCAACCGATGGTCGAGGTCCCGCGGCCGTTACTTTTCACTGTAAGCCAAATCCGTTCAGCCCGTCAAGCACCCCGCCCTTGAGGATTTTATCATTGATTTTCAAAAACGGCTGTGCCATATTTTCTTTCTTATGCGAATCTCCTTTCATCCGGCGGCAGCCGGACCGCTGGAACCCAATGAAACGATTTTTCAGGACGTTTAACACTCGCTTAGCCGGCTGGTTCAGCCGGTGGATCGGGGGCCTTGCCGTCGGTATAGTTGGCCTGTCCGCGGCTACGGCGGCCGCTCAACCGCCCGGTCCCGGCGATCCCGTCGGCGATGGCGTCCATCCGGCCGTCTGGCTGATTGGCGGGGTCCTGGCGGGGGTGGCCCTGTCGGCCCTCCGGCAGGAGATCCGCCGGCGTCGGGAGTCACCGACCGACCATTGCTTCCGCCGGCTGTTCGAGGCCAGTCCGCTGGGCATGGCCATCCTCGACCCGAAGACCGGTCGAATCCGGGATGTCAATAACTTTCTCACCGAGATCCTGGGGGTGGACCGGGACCGGCTCGTGGGCCGGACTTTCGCCGACCTGGCTCACCCCGATGACGCGGCCACGGCCCGGCCCGACGGCGGGCCAGGAATCTCACCCCTGGGCCGGTCGCTTTGGCTGATGACCGGCGACGGGGCCATCCGCTGGGCCAACGTCACCGGATGCGCTCTGGCCGGGGATGATGACGACGAGGCGCCCGTCTGTCTGGCCGTCGTCGATGACATCACCGACCAGCGGGAGGCCTCGGCGGCCCTCCGGCGTCGGGAGACCTGCCTCACCGCCCTCCACCAGACGGCTCTGGGGATCATGGGGCGCCACCAGTTGGATGACCTTCTGGACCGGATCAGCCGGAACGCCGCCAACCTGGTGGACGCCTCCGACGCTTTTATCTACCTCCACGACCCGGAAACCGACGAGCTGGTGATCCGGTTCGGCACCGGGGCCTACCGATCCAGGCTCATGGGGTTCCGCCTGGCTTCGGGCGAGGGGCTGTCCGGCAAGGTCTGGCAGACCGGCAAACCCCTGTCGATCAACGATTACAGCACCTGGCCGGGGCGGGCGACGGTGGCCCAGTTCGACGACCTCCACGCCGTCATCGCCGTGCCCATCAAGTCCGACGGCCGGATGGCCGGGGTCATCGGCGTGGCCCGGTTCGTCAACCCGGCTCCGTTCGACCCCGAGGCCGCCGACCTCATGGCCCGGTTCGGGGAGCTGGCCTCCATCGCCTACGACAACGCTCAGCTCTACGCCTCCTTCCGCCAGGAGCTGTCCGAGCGGCAACGGGCCGAAGCGGCTCTGGCCGAAAGCGAGCGGCGCTTCAAGCACCTCTACCACAACGCTCAGGTGGGGCTTTTCCGGAGCCGGATCGAGGACGGCGGGATCATCGAGGCCAACCTCCTCTGCGCCCGGATCGCCGGCTACGAGGACATCGAGACCTTTCAGGCCGAGTTTAGCACCGCTGCTCAGTACGTCGTCCCTCAAGCCCGTCGGCGGATTCTCGACCGGATGCGCCGGTACGGGGAGGTGAGCAACGTTGAGGCCCGGATCCGACGGCGGGACGGCGAGGAACGCTGGGTGAGCTTCTCCGGCCGGATCTACCCGGAGGCGGGCTTCATCGAGGGGGCACTGCTCGACATCACCGACCGGAAAGCCGCTCAGACGGCCCTCCATCGGAGCGAGGAACGGCTGGCCCTGATCATCCAGGGGTCCTCGGTGGCGACCTTCGTTATCGACCCCGAGCATTACGTCATCAACTGGAACGCCGCCTGCGAGACCCTCACCGGGGTTCCCGCCCATGCGGTGATCGGCACCGACCGGCACTGGTCCGCCTTCCACGAGACCCCCCGGCCGCTTCTGGCCGACCTGGTGATGAGCGATACCCCCCTGTCCCGCATCCGGGACCAGCAACCCGGCGATTGCCGTCACTCTTCGGTGGTGGCGGGCGCCTGCGAGGCCGAAACCTTCTATCCCAACCTGGGGGAGACCGGGAAATGGCTCCTCATCACCGCCGCGCCCCTGAAGGACGCGGCCGGCGAGATCGTGGGGGCCATCGAGACCCTCCAGGACGTCACGGAGTCCAAAAACACCGAGGCGGCCCTCCGGCGGAGCCGGCACCGGCTCCGGCAGATCATCGACCTTGTCCCCCATTTCATCTTCGCCAAGGACGAAAGCGGGCGGTTTCTCCTGGCCAACCAGGCGGTGGCCAACGCTTATGGCACTACCGTCGAGGCCCTCATCGGGCGGACCGACGCCGATTTTTCCACCGACCCGGAGATCCATGGGGCCTATGAAGCCGATGACCGGAAGGTCATTGAGACCGGCACCGTCCGGGTGATTCCCGAGGAGATCATCGTCAATTCCCGGGGCGAGCAACGGCTCCTCAACACCGTTAAGATCCCCTTCATGACCGAGGAGACCGAGGGGCCGGCGGTCCTGGGGGTCTCCATCGACATCACCGCTCAAAAGGAGGTGGAAGCGGCTCTCCGACGGTCGAAACGGGAGCTTTCCGTCCAGAACCGGATCGCCACGATCTTCCTGACGGCCCCGGACGAGCGAATTCACGATCAGGTCCTGGAGGGGGTCCTCGACGCCCTGGAAAGCCCCATGGGCTACTTTGCCGCCGTGGACGACGATGGCCGGCTTACCCCCCTGGCCGTGGCTTCGCCGGCCGGATGCGCCGAGCACACCGAGGCTGAAGCATTTGCCCGGCACGGGACCGTCGGGGTTCCCGGCCGGTCCCTGGTTCAGTCGCGGTCCGCCGCCGGTTCCGTCGAAGGTTCCCTCCCGGCGGACCATCCGCCGGTGGAAACGGCCCTGGCCGTGCCTATCGCTCACCACGGCGAGCCCATCGGGCAGTTCGTCGTGGCCAATCCCGCCCACGGGCGGGGCTACGGTGACGAGGAGGTTCGTCTCCTCGAGACCCTGGCCTCACGGGTCGCCCCCGTCCTCCAGGCCCGGCTCGACCGGGTTCGGTATGCCCGGGAGCGCCGGCTCGCCCAGGAGGAAAAGGCTCACCTGGAGGAGCAGGTCCGTCAGGCCCAGAAGCTCGAAGCCATCGGGGCCCTGGCCGGCGGGATCGCCCACGACTTCAACAACATCCTCTTTCCCATCCTCGGATTCGTGGAGATGACCCTCGAAGAGCTGCCCGAAGAGGGCAATTCCCGGCGCTATCTCCGGGAGGTCCTGAAAGCCGCCAACCGGGCCCGGGACCTCGTCCGGCAGATCCTCACCTTCAGCCGGCAGGCCGAAGGGGAGCGCAAGCCGGTCCGGATTCAGCTCATCCTCAAAGAGGTCATGAAGCTGATCCGGTCAACCCTTCCGGCGAACATCTCCATCCGGCAGCGGATCGACAACGAGTGCGGGCCGGTGCTGTCCGACCCCACCCAGATCCACCAGATCGCCATGAACCTCATCACCAACGCCTATCACGCCATGGAAGAGACCGGCGGCGCCCTGGAGGTGGGCCTTTCGGAGCACGAGCTTTCAGCTCAGGAGATGACGGCGCCGGACCAGGTCCCCGGTCGGTACGCCCGAATGACGGTATCAGACACCGGCCAGGGAATGGACCCATCGATCCTGGAAAAAATCTTCGAGCCCTATTTTACCACCAAAGAGAAGGGCAAGGGGACCGGGCTCGGCCTCTCGGTGGTTCACGGGATCATCCGATCCAGCGGGGGCGACATCTCGGTTCAATCGACCCCCGGCGAAGGAACGGTTTTCAACGTCGATCTGCCGCTGATCAATCATATCGAGCGGGAGGCGCCGGCCCCGCTCGAACAGCCGGTCGCCACCGGCAGCGAGCAGATACTCCTCGTGGACGACGAGGAGATCATCACCGAAATGCTCTCCCGGATACTCCGGAAAATGGGCTACCACGTTACCCCCCGGAGAAGCAGCACCGACGCCCTGGAAACCTTCCGGGCCGATCCGGACCAATTCGACCTGGTGATCACCGACATGAGCATGCCCCGGATGACCGGGGCCGAGCTGGCCCGCCGGCTCCTGTCGATCCGGCCGGGCCTCCCGATCATCATGTGTACCGGCTTCAGCGACCAGATCGACGAGACCAAGGCCCAGGCCATGGGCATCCGGGGATTCGTCCTCAAACCGGTCCTCAAGGATGACCTGGCCCGGGCGGTCCGGGAGGCCCTCGATTCCCCGGAGGCCGGGGCAACCCAAACCGGCGCCGCCCCGGCGGAAAGCTGAGACCCGGCCCGGCGGAGAAAGGAGATCGAACACGCATGACGACATATCGGATTCACCCCATCGTCTTAGGGACCAAAGTCTTTGACAAGGGGATGATGACCTATCAGCACGACTACGGCACGCCTTACACCATCCCCATCTACGCCTGGTACCTGGAGGGCGGGGACCAAAAAATTCTGGTGGACACCGGAGAGATGCACCCCATCCGGTCCGAGGACCGGGAGGGGGCCATCGGCGGCCGGATCTACACCTTCGAGGAGGGGTTGGCCCGGTGGGGGCTGACGCCGCCGGAGATCGACGTGGTCATCCACACTCACCTCCACAATGACCACTGCGAAAACGACTACAAGTGTGAAAACGCCCGGTTCTACGTCCACCCCAGTGAGCTGGAGCGGATTCGCGATCCCCACCCCCTGGATTTCCGCTACCTGGAAGACTTCATCGAGGACGTGGCGGACAACGGGCAGATCGAGACCGTCGAAGCCGACGGCCCCCTGCTCCCCGGCATCTCCGTCCTTCACACCCCGGCCCACACCGAAGGCGGGCTGACCGTGTTCGTGGATACCGATGCGGGCCGGGCCGCCATCACCGGCTTTTGCGTGATCATGGAAAACTTCGACCCGCCCAGGGAAATCCGGGCCATGGAGATGGAGGTGATCCCGCCGGGGACCCCGGTCAACCCCCGGCGGGCTTACGACATTATGCTATCCGTCCGGGACCGGGCCGATATTCTCATCCCCCTTCACGAGCCCCGGTTCGCGGCGGTCGATACCATCCCCGAGACCTAAGCCCGGAAAACCTCCCGGCCGGTCATCGATCCTTAATGCCGAAGACGGCACGGGCGGCACGAGCCGTCCGCCGGGCCACTTCTTCCGATGGGATGCGCTTGATTTGGGAGACGATGTCGCGGGTTCGGCCCAGATCAGCCAGCTCGGCCGAAACCCGGTTGTATCGAACGGGCGCGTCGGTTTCGATAAGGATTTTTTCGATGGGGGCATGGGAGACGGCCGCCCGGTGCCGTCGGCTGAATTCCGCCGCCGGATTGGCCGAAATCCAATAACCGGCGGCCAGGATCTCGTCTAAGAGGTCGAGCGGCCCGTCGTAGCCGTGAAAGACGGCCCGATGCGGCCCGGCTTCCCGGGTCAGCCGGAGAGCATCGGGCCACGCCCCCCGGCCGTGAATCACCGCCGGGAGGTCCGCCTCCGCGCAGCGCGTAAGCAATTGCCGGAAGACGGCCCGCTGCCGGCCTCGGTTTTCAGGATTCCGTCTTGCGTCCGGAAGGCGGTAATCGAGGCCGATCTCGCCGACGGCCACGATCTCCGGTAGGTGGTCATCAATCAGGGTTAGGACCGGCGCCGGGTCGTCGGCGCTCAGGTAGGCCGGATGGACCCCGACGGCGGGATAGACCCGGACTCCGGCGGTCTTCCCGGGCAGAGCCAGGGTCCGCTCGCTCGAAGCCCGATCCAGGCTGACCGCCACCACCGCCGTCACCCCGGCTCCACCGGCCCGGGCCAGGGCGGCGGCCGGGTCGGGCAGGGCTTCGAGATGGAGGTGGGCATCGATCAGAGCGGTCATCCGGGACTTCCCTGACACTTCTTGCCGGGATTCGGCCCCGGCTTACCGATTGCCCTCGCGATCGGAGGGATCGGAGCGACCCCCCGGCAACATCCCCCAGAAAGGCCGGAACAGGGCGGTCATCCCCTCCAGACAGGTCCGCTGCATCTCGGCCGCCGCATCCGCGTAAGTCTCCCCGTCGAGGGTTCCCTCGAATTCCTCGGTTTGGAGCCGGCCGTTTTCAAACCGCGTTTGACTCGCCTTTACATGGGTCCGGCCGTTGACATGGGTCATCGACTG
>CAYNGG010000076.1:9284-11274 GCA_964396575.1 uncultured Desulfobacteraceae bacterium
ATCCGGCGCGTTCGGCCCGGTTTTCACGGGATATCGACTCATATACAAACTCCTTTCATCGGTTTTTCGGTCAAAATTCCTTGAGGGATTCGGAGATCCCCTTGTGTATCTCGTACCAGAAGCTCAAGGCCGCTTCCTGGCGGTCCGATTCAAAGGCATCGATCCACCGGGCCAGGTCGGGGTCCCGGTTTCCGGCCACATCCCGGGCCCGGATCAGAAAGGTCTGAACCAGATCGATGGTGCGCTCCGATTCCCAGAAAACCGAGGCGTTCCGGCTGTTGATCCGGGCCGCGGTGATCCGGACCCCGGCCAGAAAGGCATCCTTGAGCCCGTAAAGGGAATCGACGATCTCCGGAAGCATCTCCTCGGCCCAGCCCCGGTGGAACCGGCACATCCCCAGATTGTCCAGGATCAGCTCCTGGCACATCCGGTGGGCATTCCGCCGGCCCAGCTCCCGGGGCGGGTGGAAGGCCTCCCCGTAGTCCATGTAATACTTGCCCATGATCGCCATGGGCGAGAAGGGACCCGGCGTCCAGTATTGGTTGGGCACCATCCACCCTTTGCGGGCAAAGGGGACGTAAACAAAGGGGTCGAGGATCTCCCGCCCCTTTTCCCGGGCCAGCCGGCGGGCCAGGGACCGCGCCCCTTCGGTCAGGTCCAGGGGGCCGTCGGCCGCAATGATCCGGTCCAGGAGCGCCACGCCGATCCGGGCGTTGTGCATCGAATCGGCCTCGACCTGGAAGCCGTCCGGGGAAAAGGCCGGGACCCCGTCCACGCCCAGCTCGTCCGGGCTCAGACGGCCCTCGGCCAGACATTCCATGAGCCAGGCCAGAACCCCGCCGGCCGAGATGGCGTCGAAACCGTACTCGTCGGCCCGGCCGTTCAGGGTTTCCGCCGCCCGCTGGTCAAAGATGCCGGTCAGGGGGCCGAGGGCCTGATACGGCTCGTAATCTTTTTTGTAGTCCCCGCGAAGCTTTTTGCAGACCGCCGCGCACGGCTCGCCGCAGGTCTTCTGATGCTTCGGGGCGATGGTCTCCTCGTTGAACTGCCGGAGATAGTGGTTCAGGATATATTCCTCGTGGATTCGCCGCCGCTCGGCGTCGTCCATGAAGATGCTCCGGTAATTGAAGCTGAGCACCCGGTCGCCGAGGGTGGCGAAATTGACCCCGAAGGTCCCGCCGGTCTGAAACCGTGGCTCAAACCGGTACTTGGCCGTGGCTTCCACGTCCTTGGCGGCCATCTTTTTCTCGTACTTGTCGATGAACCATTGATCAGCCACCTTCCGGTCCCGAAAATCCTCGTCGGCAAAAGTCCCGCCATAGATGACCGCCGCGATGCCGTGATCCCGGAGCATCTTCGTGCCCAGCCCGCCGCGTCCGGCCCAGGTATCCACCGGGGTGATCTCGCCCTTGACAATGGGGGCCGAGCCGATGGCCCCGAAATCGGTGGCCCGGGCCGCCGGTCCGACGGCAAGAATCCGGGGATCGGTGGCGTATTCCCCGCCGAAGCGATGGAAGACGTGGTCGGCGAGCCCGTAAACCCCGCCGCGTCCCTCGGCCCAGACCCCATCGAGGTCCACCGGGTGACGGTTGACCAGGATCTCCTCGCCCCCCTCGCGGTTGAGGCAGAGGATCGACGGTTGCGCGGCCCGGCCGACCAGGGCCAGGAGATTGATCCCGAGGTTGTCGAAAACCAGCCCGGCCCCGCCCATGGATGAGATGAAAAACCCGCCCCAGCAGGGAGAAAATCCGTTCAAAATCAATCGATTCGAGCCGGGAAAGATGGACCCGGCCAAGAGGCCGGTGCCGATGTTGAGCGAATTGTGCCGGCCGGCCAGGTGGAGTCCCAGGTCCACCGGCCCGAAAAAGGGCTCCCCCACCGGATATCGCTGAACCCGGTAAAACCCGGTGCCCACGTCCACCAACAACACCTTTTGATGAGCTTCCATGTTCCCGACCTCCTAATTCGATTCGTAACGGCGGGATGCCGT
>CAYNGG010000076.1:11374-12601 GCA_964396575.1 uncultured Desulfobacteraceae bacterium
GATGCCGTCACCACTTCGTCTTCAGACCGGTGGCTCCGTCAGCCAGCCCGATTGTATTGTATCAAATCCGCCCGGAGTCGATCAAACCCCGACGCCCCTCGCGGACGATCCCAAAAAAGTTGGCCAGAAACCGGCGGGAGGCCCGCTCGTAAGCATCCGCCGTTTGAAGAAATCCGGGCATTACGGCTGCGGGGTCCACGCCGTCGTTCACGCACCAGGTCCGGGCGATGGCGGCGGTCACCTCCGGATGAAACTGGGTTCCGTAGGCCCGGTCCCCCACCCGGAATGCCTGATGAGGGCAGTCGGGGGCGGTGGCCAGGCCGAGAGCCGCCGGCGGGGGCACAAAAGCGTCGTCGTGCCATTGAAACGAAGGAACGGCGGCATCCAAACCGGCAAAAATCGGATCGGACTGGCCCGCTTCGGTCAAGTGGATGGGGCGAGCGCCCTTTTCCCCGTGCCGCCGGAGATGGACGGTCCCGCCGACGGCCTTGGCCAGAAGCTGGCCTCCCAGGCAGATCCCGAGAAACGGCCGGCCCCGGTCAACCGCATCCCGAATCCGCTGTTCCACCGTCCCGAGATGCGGATGGGCATCAGTATCGTAAACGCTCATGGTCCCGCCGAGGACCACCAGAGCCGTGATCGCGTCCGTGATCTCCGGCACCGGCTCGCCCCGGTCGGCCCGGATCAGGCGGTGAGCCAGGCTCGCCGCGTCGAGGGCCTCGGACACCAGCCCCGGGGGCACGTGCGGATCGTTTTGGACCACCAGGACCGCCGACCCGTTGCCGGGATCGGATATCATCGGACCTCGAACCGGTTGAGCTCCCGGTTTTTCTGAGCGGTCCGGGGGTCGAAGATCCGGCCGTTCATGGCGATGTAAACCCCGGGGCCGAGGAGCTGGACCGCGGTCATGGCACCGGCGATATTGTAAATGGCGTCGGTGACCCGGAAGCGGGCCGGCTGCATGGATCCGGTCAGGACGATGACCTTGTCGTCAATGGCCGACAGAACCCGGGCCGTCTCGACCATGGTATCGGTCCCGTGGGTCACCACCACCCGCCTGCACGGGTCGGACGCGATGGTCTCATGGATGAGCGCCCGGTCGGCGTCGGTCAGATCCAGGCTGTCCTTCCGAAGGAGGGAGACCACTTCGTAGTCGTAGGTGACGTTGGCGCCGGTGAGGACCTCGACGATCTGAGGATCTCCCACCTCGAAGGCGCTTTTCTCGTC
>CAYNGG010000077.1:0-3468 GCA_964396575.1 uncultured Desulfobacteraceae bacterium
GGACGGAGCCGACGATATCGAAGACGACCGGTCCCGCTCCCAGGTTCGCCAGGGTCACCAAAGTCGCCAGAAACAGGGCGTAGAGGATCGAAAGCCCGAGGTAAGGGCGGTTGATATCGGTCAATGGCCCGCTTCCAGGGCCATCTCCACGGCGGCGTCGGCGTGAATCCGGGTGGTATCCAGGAGCGGGACGTCGGTCTGATCCGGGCTCACCAGGAGGGCGATCTCCGTGCATCCCAGCACCACCGCGTCGGCGCCCCGGCTCCCCAGGGATTCGATAATCCGGAGATAAGTCTTTCGGGATTCGTCCTCGATGCGGCCGAGGCAGAGCTCATCGAAGATGATCCGGTGAGTTGTCTCCCGATCGGCGGCGTCGGGAATGATCGTCTCGATCCCGCAGGGCCGGGCCAGCCGGTCCTTGAAAAAGTCCGCCTCCATGGTAAACCGGGTTCCGAGGAGGCCGACCCGGCGGTACCCGAGGGACCGGATGACGGCGGCGGTGGCATCGGCGATGTGGATCAGCGGGATGTTGACCGCCGCCTGAATCCGGTGGGCGACCCGGTGGACCGTGTTGGTGCAGATGAGCAGAAAGTCGGCGCCGGCCGTCTCGACCCGCTGGGCCGCCAGCCCGAGGATATCGGCCACCTCATCCCAGCGCCCCTCGCGCATCAGGGCCTCGATCTCCCCGAATTCGACGCTGAACAGGATGATCCGGGCCGAGTGGAGTCCGCCCAGCCGGGCCTTGACCCCTTCGTTGAGAAACCGGTAATAGGACTGGGTTGACTCCCAGCTCATGCCGCCCAGCAGTCCGATGGTTTTCATGAATTGCGCTCCGTTTTAAAATAATTCCCGGTCGGCCGTGCCGTCCCCGGATGGGGTCAGTCCGTCGATCGGGCGATGGACGAAAGAATCCGGTCATGGAGATGGCCGTTGCTGGCCACGATCCCGTAGTTGCCGGCCAGCTTCCGGCCGGCGGAAAAGTCGAGGGGTTGGCCCTTGAAGTCGGTGACCGCCCCGCCGGCCTCGGTCACGATGATGACCCCGGCGCCGTGATCCCAGATCTTTTCCCGGTAATCGGCCGAGCGCGGGAGCCGGAGGTAGATGGAAGCCTCGCCGCAAGCCACGGCGGCGTATTTGGCCTGGCTGTCCATCCGACAGGGAAAGGCCCGGATGCCCAGGGCTTCGGAGATTTTCCGGTGGACGTCATGAGCGGCGTGGGCTTTCTCGACCGATTCGCAGAACCGGGCCTCGGCCGGGTCGGTGACGGAATCGACTCGCACCCGGTGAGGCTCACCCCCGCCCAACGGCCGGGCCAGGGTTCCTTCTCCAATGACGGCGGTGAAGAGCAATCCGGCGCTATCGGCGTCGGACCGGCGGTAGTTGGGGCAGCCGAGTATCCCGAAGACGGGTCGGCCCCCTTCGATCAGGGCCAGGGCGATGGCGTACTGGTCTTTTCGGAGAAATCCCTTGGTCCCGTCGATGGGGTCGAGGGTCCAGTAGCGTCCGGAGAAATCAGCGGGCGTCTGGCCGAAATCCACCGCCGACAGGATCGCCTCATCGTCGATCTCCGGCCGGACCGTGGCCACCAGGTCGGTGACCTGACGGAGAAGATCGGGGTTTTCCCGGAGGAGATCGGCCTCCTCTTCGCTCACCACCGGATCATCGGGAAAGGCCCGGCGGAGGGCCATGTGGATGATTGCCTGGCTGGCGAAATCGGCCAGGGTCACCGGCGATCGGTCGGCTTTTTCGACGGCGGAGAGATCCAGGCCCGCCCCGACCTTTTGGCAGAGCCGGGCGGCCCTTTCGACGGCGGCAACCGCCACCTCGGTTTCCTGGTTATAGGTCATTGATTACTCCCTTTCGTAAGCGGATTCGAGCGGCCGTCAATGGAGGCCGCAATCGGGCTGACCGATTGCCTATCACAGGTGTCGCCCCCGCGCAACCAATCGACGCCGCCGGACCGGGCGTCAAATTCATGGACAAACGCCCCTGGGTGGCATAAAACGGAATCAGCGGGAACGCTGGCGTTACCACGTCAGACCTCCGAGGGTTCCAAGAACTTGGAACCCTCGGAGGTCTTTATCTCAAACCGCAAAGGAGGCTTGCCATGCCGCATGTTGTCCATTTTGAGATCCCGTTCGACGAATTTGAGCGGGCCAAGGCGTTTTACGGAGATCTTTTCGGCTGGAAGATCGCCCCGGCCGAGGGGAGCCCGGAGTACTGGATGATCACCACCACCGATGAGGAGGGCGAGCGGGGCGTCGAAGGGGGCATGATGGCTCGCCAGCAGCCGGGGCAGCCCATCATCAACTACATCGACGTGGCGGACCTTGACGAGTCGGCCCGGCGGGTGACCGATCTCGGGGGAACCGTCGTCATGGGGAAAACAGCCGTTCCGAAAACGGGCTACTTCGCCATCTGCCGGGACACCGAAGGCAACGTCTTCGGGCTCTGGAAGACCGACCCCGATGCCTCGGTCTTTTCCGACGCGGCCGAGGCCTTCGTGGCGGTGATGACCACCGTCATCGCCGCTGACGAGGATTACAGCGTCGATGAGATCCGGACCGTCTGGCACGAGGTGGAAACCCTGGAGCTGTTTGCCGGGAAGGATTACCGGGAGCTGGAGTCGAAGGTCTTCAAGGCGTTCGATAAGGACCCGGCGAACCCGACGGCCTTTGCGGCCGCCGAGATCGGATCGATCATCGGATCGGCCCGCCGGTTGCTCGACGAGTCCCTCCGGGAGCTGGCCTACAAGATGGCGGTCAAGCTGGCCCACGCGGACCGGACTCTCAAGGGCTATGTCCGGGACCTTGACGAGCGGGAGCAGGTGGTCCTCGACCGGCTCCGGGAAGGGCTTGAGATCACGGATACCGTCGCCGCCCGGATCGACGAGGAGGTGGCCGAGTCCCGGTACCAGTTTTAGGGGCGTTTCGGGGTTCGGCGGTCAGGCCCGCCACTCGAAGCGCTGCTCGTTGACCGGGGTTCCCCAGGTCGCCCCGGGGTGGGTTTCGACCAGCTCAAAGCCGCGGCTTTCGTAGAGCCTTCGGGCCCGCCAGAGCCCTTCGAAAGTCCAGAGATAGACCCGGCGATGGCCTCGCTCAAGGCAGAAGGCCATCGCCGTGTCCAGCAGAAGGCCGCCGATCCCCCGGCACTGGCAGGGCTCATCCACGATGAACCATCGGAGATGAGCCCATTCCGTCCCGGGGGCCTCGCCGTCGATGGCGATGGCGCCCCGGATATCCCCGTCCGTCCGGGCGGTCCAGAAGCCGTCGGATTCCGGGGAGTATCGTTCGAGAAAGGCGGCCAGCTCGGAAGCCACCTTGGCCTCGAAAAAAAGATCGAAGTCCCAGTGGCGGTGGTAGTAAGTGCCGTGGATGGCCGCCGTCCAGCCGATGACGCCGGGCTGGTACCCCGTCCGGATGTCCACGGGGGCGGAGGCCATGGCTATTCCGCCTTCTCCTTGTCCTT
>CAYNGG010000077.1:3568-12525 GCA_964396575.1 uncultured Desulfobacteraceae bacterium
TCCTTCTCCTTGTCCGGGATGACGGCGGAGGCGATATAAAGAGGCATCAGCTTATCGAAGAGAGTGGCCACCTCGTCGGCCAGGCTGACCGCCAGGTCGAGAGCGTCCTCTTTTTCGAGGCTTTTGAGGATCTGAAGGTGGACCCAGCCCTCGGCCGGGAGCGCGTCGAGGTACTCAGCCAGGGACTCCAGAAGCTCTCCTTCGCCCTCCCCGTCGCCACCCAGCCGCCACCCGTCGTCATCAGGCCGGATGGTTGACGGGACGGTGCCTTCAACATCCGTGATGATCAGGCCGTTTTCGAAACAGGCATCCAGGAGCCAGGCTTCGTTGTCGGGCTCCCGAAGCCAGGTCATAAAGGCCGTCCAGTTTTCGATGGGGTCCCCCGCCTGGTCGGATCGCTCGACGCAAAAGCCGAAACGGATCCGCTCCTCGTCCACTTGAGCGATGAACTTGGCCAGAAACCGGGGCTCGGCCCGCTCGTGATGGCGCATATCGCACCAGTGGATCACCGGGATGCGGTAAACCGGCCAGGAATTGAATTCCAGCCCCTCGGCGGACAATCGGCGGGTTACCGCTCCGCCGAGCTTTTCCCGGCTCCGCCAGTTGGTCCCGGCGACATTGCCTTTGAAATCGGATTCGTCCAGGCCCTTGAACCCTTTACCGTAAGCAGCGGATGCGGGGCGGGAGCTGGAGGGTTTGGGTTTTTTGGCCGTCTGCTTGAGCTCTATCTCATGCTCCATCCGCTCGATGATCCGCTGCTGAAGATCAAGGGTCGAGGTGACCTCCTCCCCATTTTCCCAGCGAATCCGCATGGTGCTTCCCTTGATGGCCACGACCTCGTAAACCCCTTTCATGTTCCGATACTTCTGGCCGACCTTGAATTGGACCATCTGCTTTCCTCATTCTATTTTGGGTTGGCGGCGGACCCGAAGGGCCCCCCGCATTTTCTTTTAAAACCGTTTCCGCCGCGCATCCGGCGGGTTTGGAAACCGGCCGAATGGCGATTATCTTCCCTGGATTCAATAGCATAAATCGGTATCGACAATCAAGCGACTTATCCGGCCGAGGCAAAAGGCTTTTGACAGGCCGCTTAAAATCCGATACCTAAAAGGGGTTATGGCCGTCAACGGGAAATGGCCCACAACCGGGTCTCAGACCATCAATGACTACCCGGATCACCCACGGGTGGCGGTGGGCGGGGTGGTCTTTCATGATGGGCGGGTCCTTCTGGTCCGGCGGGCGAAGGCGCCGGCCCAGGGTCAATGGGCCATCCCCGGCGGCAGCGTGAACCTCGGTGAAAGCCTCGCCGTCGCGACCGAGCGTGAGGTCTTCGAGGAGACCGGGGTCACCATCCGCGCCGGCGAGCCGATGTTCACCTTTGACGCCATTCACCGGGACGAGGCCGGACGGGTTCGATTCCATTACGTGATCGTGGACTTGTTGGGAGAGTATCTTGACGGGGAGCCGGTGGCCGGCGACGACGCGGCTGAGGCCCGCTGGGTGGCTCCGGCGGACTTGGCGGCGCTGCCGGTCAGCGAGCCCACCCGCCGGCTCCTCCGGGACCGGCTGGGATTTGGCGGGTAATGGCCGAAGAAGATCGACAGCGGTGGAATGAGCGGTACCGGCGGCGGACGTTTTCCGACGAGCCGGCCGGGATCGTGAGTCGGTTCCATGACCTGGCGCCGGTGGGTCGGGCATTGGACCTGGCGGCCGGAAACGGACGACATGCCCGGTTTCTGGTGGATCGAGGCTTCACGGTGGATGCTTTGGATATCTCCGAGGTGGGGCTGGCTCCCCTGGCCGGGTATCATCCCCGGCTCCACCCCGTCTGCATCGACCTGGATACCGTCGAGATTCCCGAGAGGCGTTACAGCCTCATCGTGAATATCCGGTATCTGAGCCGCCGGTTGTTTCCCTACATCCGGGCCGGGCTGGCGCCCGGCGGGGTTCTGATCTTCGAAAGCTACCTGGAGGGGGGCGGCCCTGATGCCCGGCCTTCATGCCGGGATTACCTGCTTCGGACCAACGAGCTGCTTCATGCGTTTCTGTCGCTCACGGTCCGGTTTTACCAGGAGGCCCCGGTCGGACGGGAGCCGTTGCCGGTGGCATCCCTGGTGGGGGTGCGGAGCCGGTGACGCCCCCGCCTCGGTTTCCGCCCTGGATCGCCTTGGTGGTCGGGGTCCTGGCCGTGTCCACCGGCGCCATCTTCGCTCGGCTGGCCGACGCTCCCGCCCTGGTGATCGCCGCCTACCGGGTGGGACTGGCGGCGATGATCCTCGTGCCGCTGGCCCTCTGGCAAGTGGGCGATGAGCTCCGGCGGCTGACCCGGCGGGATATCGGCCTGGCGCTGGTCTCGGGGACCTTCCTGGCGCTTCATTTCGCCACCTGGATCTCGTCGCTCTTCTATACATCCATCGCCAACTCGGTGGTCCTGGTGAACACCAACCCGCTCTGGGTGGCGGTCCTCACCCCGCTGGTGACCCGGGAGCGTATCGGCCGGGGGAAGCTTTTCGGGATCGTTTTGTCGGTGATCGGCGGGGGCGTCATCGGGGCCGGAGACTTTGCTTTAGGGGGGCGGGCATTACTCGGCGATGGTCTGGCCCTGGCCGGGAGCATCTGCGCGGCGGTCTATCTTCTGCTGGGCCGGACTCTCCGGCGGAAGCTGTCGCTGCTGGCCTATATCTCGGTCTGCTATGGATCGGCGGCGGTAGTTCTCTGGATGGCGGTTTTGGCCCTCGGGCTGCCGGTGACCGGGTTTTCCGGTCAGACGGTAGCGGCGTTCTGGGCCATGGCCCTAGTGCCTCAGCTTATCGGGCACACGAGCTACAACTGGTCGCTTCGCTGGTTTTCCACCGGGCTGGTGGCCGTGACCCTGCTGGGCGAGCCCATCGGGGCGACGATTTTGGGATATCTGATTTTCGACGAGGGGCTGACCCCGTTGAAGCTTGTCGGCGGCGGGCTTATCCTGACCGCCATTTACATTACCGCCACGAGTGAGCCGGAAAGGAGCTGAAGATGCGGTCGATGCTCACCCAGACACGGGATGACACGGTTCAGGGGGGTAGGGGAGCGCTCCTGCTGGTGGACGACGATCCGGCGATTCTGACCGGAGTGGGCATGACCCTCGAACGGGCCGGATACCGGGTGGACCGGGCGGACAGCGGCGAGGCGGCCTTGGATCGGATGCTCCATCAAACCTTTGACCTGGTGATCACCGATCTATCCATGGATGCGGTCACCGGCCTCGACCTGCTCCGGGCCGTCAAGGACCGCTACCCTCAGACCAAGGTGATGATTCTCACCGGCTACGGGAACATGGATTCGGCCATCGAAGCCCTCCGGCTGGATGCCGACGACTACCTGCTCAAGCCCTGCGAGTCCGAGGAGATCCGGTTTCGGGTGGCTCGCTGCCTGGAAAAGCAGGAAATGGAGAGGCGCCTGTTGGCCTATGAGCACATTGTTCCGGTCTGCTGTGTCTGCAAGCGGATCCGCAACGACTCTCGAATCGGGGCCGCCGACGGCACTTGGATGACCGTCGAGGAGTACATGTGGCAACGGGCGAGGGTCACCGCCACATCCACCTATTGCCCGGCGTGCGAGCAAAAGGCCCTGAAGGGCTGACGCCGGATTCATCCCATGCCTTCATCCCCCCGTCGCCTGTCTCTCGCCCGTCGCTTTGCCCGGATGCCCTGGTATGATCTGCTGATGGTGATGGTGGTGATGGGGGGCCTGACGTGGCTGATCCTCCGGGGGGCCGGGACTCTCAGTTACAACTGGCAGTGGTACCGGGTCCCCCGGTACCTGTACACCCTGGAGGATGGCCGGTTCGTGCCCGGCCCCCTGCTGGATGGACTCTGGGTAACCTTCCACATCACCGGGGTCAGCCTTCTGCTGGCCTCCGCGGTGGGCCTGACCACCGCCTTTTTACGTCTGTCCGGCTCGGTGCTGGGACGAGCCGTGGGGCGGGTTTACCTGGAGCTGGCCCGGAATACGCCCCTTTTGGTCCAGATCTTCTTTATTTATTTCGTCCTGGGCCCGGTTCTGGACATCGGCCGGTTTGCATCGGCGGTGATGGCGCTGACCCTCTTTGAGGGAGCTTACGCCTCGGAGATCTTCCGGGCCGGGATCATCTCGATTTCGGCGGGGCAGTGGGAGGCGGCCCGGAGCCTGGGGATGACCACGGCGGCCGCCTATCGCCACGTGATCCTGCCCCAGGCCATCCGGCGGGTGGTCCCCCCGCTCACCGGTCAGGCGGTCTCCCTGGTCAAGGATTCGGCCCTGGTGAGCACCATCGCCATCTATGACTTGACCATGCAGGGACAGGCGATCATCGCCGAGACCTACCTCACCTTCGAGCTCTGGCTCACCGTGGCCGCCATCTACCTGGTTGTCACCGCCTCCCTGTCGGGCGTCGCTTACCTGCTGGAACGGCGCTTTCCCGGAGCGACGGGGGGAAGCTGATGGTGTCCATCCAGTTATGGATGGGCACGGTTGGGGGTTTGCCCCGTTGTTGAATGAGTGGCGGAGGTGAGGGTCCAGAGGCTCATTTCCCACTAAACCCTTGACATTCGGGCTTTCATGCTATAATCATGATATCTATTTGAAATGAATAAATAATTTTTTTGGATTGCATCAGTCCTGAAACCGGAAACCCTTAGACGAGGAGGCAAGCATGACGGATACGAAAAAAATCCACCCGGCGGTAATGGATCTGAAGGCGGACCTTGAGGCGGGCAAGCTCTCCCGGCGCGAGTTTTTGCGGTACTCGACCCTTCTGGGCCTGTCGGCGGCCGCGGCGAGTCAATTGGCGGGGCTCACCTGGGCCCGGCGGGCCTTTGCCGCTCCTGCGGTCAAGCGGGGCGGGACCTTGAAGATATCGGGCGCCGTCCAGAAAGTCACTCATCCGGCGCAGTTCTCCTGGGTTGCCCCATCCCAGCAGCTTCGTCAGGTGGCCGAGTATCTCACCTGGACCGACGGGGATAACATCACTCACCCCTACCTGCTCGACAACTGGGAGGTCTCGGATGACCTCAAGACCTGGACCCTCAACCTGCGTAAGGGAGTCACGTTCAACAACGGCGACCCGTTTGTGGCCGACGACGTGGTCTTTACCATGAACGAATGGCTTCGGGAATCGGTGGGCTCGTCCCTGCTCGGAATGGTGGGGGACTACCTCGCCCCCACCGGGATCGAAAAGGTGAACGATCACCAGGTGAAGCTCAATTTGAAGCGGCCGGAGATCGCCGTCCCCGAGCACCTCTTCCACTACCCGGCGCTGATTCTGAATCACCGGACCTTCGAGGGGGATTTCATCAAGCGGCCCCACGGCACCGGCCCGTACACCCTGGAGCTTTACCGGGAAGGCGAGCGGTGCGTGGTCAAGCGTCGGGAAGATTACTGGGGGAAGGGCGCCGACGGCAAGTCGCTCCCCTACATGGACGGGATGACCTTTATCGACATGGGCAGCGAGATGGCGCCTCAGATCGCGGCCATCCGGTCCGGGGAGATCGACATCATCGACCTCTCCGACGCCGGCGGCACCGATGTCTATCAGACTTTGAAAGACGACGGCGAGATCTCCGTACAGCCATCCACCACCGGCCAGACCCGGCTGCTCCGGATGCGGGTGGATGTCAAACCCTGGACCGATGAGCGGGTCAGAAACGCTCTGAAGCTCTGCCAGCACCGGGAAAAGATCCTGGCGCTCGCCTATTTCGGGCAGGGGATGGAGGGCCAGGACTTCCATGTCTGTCCCAAGCACCCCGAATACTGCGACAAGCCGATCCCGGCTTATGACCCGGACAAGGCCAAGCAGCTTTTAAAGGAAGCGGGGTATCCGGACGGGGTCAATGTCAACCTGGCCGTGGGCAGCGACTGGACCGATGTGGTCCGTTATGCCGAAGTCCTCAAGCAGGACGCGGCGCCGGCCGGGTTCCGGATCAACATCCAGACCATGCCCACCAGCCAGTATTGGGAGAAGTGGACCGAAGTCGATCTCGGGATCACCCCCTGGACCCACCGGCCCCTCGGCACCATGGTTATGAACCTCGCCTACACCGCCGACGCGGAGGGAAAGCCGGTGGCCTGGAACGAAACCCGGTGGGTGGATGAGGAATTTTCAAAGCTTCTCAAGGAAGCCAACGGGACCCTCGACGTGGATGCCCGGCGGAAAATCTTCTGCAAGCTCGAGGACATTCAGCAGCAGCGGGGCTCCATCGGCGTGGCCTGGTGGAGAAACGTCTGGATGGTCAGCCGGAAGTCGGTCAAAGACGTGATGGCCCACCCGAATCTTTACATGCTTTTCAACCGGGTCTGGCTGGACCGGGCATAGGCGGGAGCATCCATGGCCAGGTTCATCCTCCGGCGGTTTTTCCTGCTGTTGTTGACCATGCTCCTGGTCTCGATGGCCGTCTTTCTGATCGCCGAATCATCGCCGGGCAACGTGGCCCGAAACGTTCTGGGGAGCTTCATCACCCCGGAGCAGGAAGCCTCGTTTCTCGCCCAGACGGGCCTCGACAAGCCGATCTGGCTCCGTTACATCTACTGGCTGGTGGGGTCGGACTGGCACGCCGAATCCAAGATCGAAATGGACCTCAAGAAAATCACCACGGCCAAGGGGTTTGAGGAATGGTGGGCGGAGGCGGATGACGGCGGTCTGATCCGCTGGAAGATGGAAGGCGATGACCTGATCGCCGTGGTCCGGAAACCGGACGGCACGGTGGTGGAGCAACCGGACAACGACCGGTGGACCACCGACGCCGACGAGGTGAGCCATTTCTGGGGGGTGGATACTCAGAATCACGCGGTCCGCTGGGAAAAGGGCGCCGGGGAGAAAGTCTGGACCTTTGTGATGGGCTCCGGCTGGATGGAGTCGGCCGGAGGACCAAAAGCCTACATCCCCCTGAAGAAGGGCTTTCTTCGGGGGGATCCCGGTTTGTCCATGCGGACCGGGCGGCCGGTGGCCAAAAGCCTCTTTATCCGCCTCCGGAACTCCCTGGTCCTGGCCGGCATCGCCTTTGTGATCGTCATGCCCATCGCCCTGCTTTTGGGGATCATCGCCGGCCTCAAGGAAGGCTCGTTTCAGGACCGATCCCTGTCAATCTTCGGGATGATGTTTTCAGTGATCCCCGAGTTCGCCACCGGTATCTTTTTGATTCTGATCTTCGCCCACTGGCTCGATATCGTGCCGGGAGCCACGGTCTTCGGGGAACAGGCGCCCTGGCAGCGGATCGACATGCTCATCCTCCCGGTGCTCACCCTGACCCTCATCGAGCTGGGCTACATCCTCCGGATCACAAGGGCGAGCATGGCCGAGGTGATGCGCTCCTCTTATATCCGGACCGCGTTTTTAAAGGGGATCTCCTATCCCCGAGTGGTCTTCAAGCATGCGGTCCGAAACGCGCTCATCGCCCCCATCACGGTGATCATGCTCCACGTGAACTGGCTCATGGGCGGCATTGTCATCGTGGAGGTGGTCTTCGGGTATCCCGGCCTGGGCAAATATCTCTTGGATTCAGCGCTCTACAAGGACATCAACGCCCTTGAGGCCGGGACCATGGTGATGGTGATGGTGGCCGTCGGAACTCAGCTTGTGGCCGACATCATCTACACCTTTTTGAACCCCCGGATTCGGTATTCGTGATATTTTAGTGTGCCGGATATGGCGGAATATAGCTATAATTTCATGATCCGATTGAGTAAAAGACCCTGTCCGGAGTGCGGCGGAGAGATGACTCCCCGGCTCGTCAACCTACTGTATAAAAGGGAAGGGCATGAGATTCAGGCTGAAGTCATTGGCATCCCGGCCAATGTCCGCACTCGGTGCTTCTATCGAATCATTCCCGGGAAAATCGCAAAATACATTGATTCTCTTGTGGATCCGCTTTTTGAGGCGGACTCGGCTCAAGGAGAAAAAATCCTGCCACCCCCTCACATCGGGATTCAGTTCCCGACAATTAAAAGAAAATCGCATTATTACGAAATCTGAAGGTGGCACCCTTTTGACGGCTTCGACATAGCTCAAAGATTCATCGGACGTCCAATCAATCATCAGCACCAGGCGATCGAACCATGACCGTAGAAGACACCACATCGGAATTTGTGGCGGCCGAGCCCGAGCCCGAAAAGATCCGGTTCGCCAGGCTCCGCACCGCCGTTTCCATCCTGTTTGCATCCAAAACCGCGATGGTGGGCCTGGTCCTCGTGCTCTTCTGGGTCTTTGTGGCGCTATTTGCGCCATTTCTCACCCCTTACACTCCCACCGAGCAGGACTGGCGGGCGCCCAACCAGGGGCCGTCCTGGGAGCATCCTCTCGGGACCGACGAGCTGGGGCGCGACCTCTGGTCCCGGCTCATTTACGGGGCCCGGGTGGTGCTGGTGATTTTGCCGGTATCCGAGCAGCTCTGGATTCCCGGCGGCACCGCCATCTGGGGGGTGGTGGCGGCCCTGATCGCCGGGGCGGCGCTGGGATTGGTTTCCGGCTACCGGGGCGGGTGGCTCGACGAGATCATCATGCGGCTGCTGGACGCGATGATGTCGATCCCCATCATCCTGCTCTATCTCATCATCGTGGCGGCCATCGGAGCATCGGCGGTCAACGTGGTGCTGGCCATGGCCATTGTGGGGACGCCGGGGATCGCCCGGCTGGTGCGGGGGCTGACCCTGGACATCCGGACCCGGGACTATATCCGGGCGGCGGAGACCCGGGGGGAAAACCCGTTTTACATCATGTTCGTGGAGATTCTCCCCAACGCCAAGGGGCCGATCATCATCGACGCCATGCTCCGGGTGGGATATGCCATCTTCGCCATGGGGACCCTGGGATTTCTAGGCCTCGGGCTCCCGCCGCCGTCACCGGACTGGGGCAGCATGGTGGCCAAGGGCCGGGAGTTTATCCTCTCCGGGAGCCCGTGGGCCTCCCTCTGGCCGTCTTTGGCCATCGCCACCCTGGTGGTGGG
>CAYNGG010000078.1:0-12512 GCA_964396575.1 uncultured Desulfobacteraceae bacterium
CCCGTCCCCGAGCCGGCCACCATGCTTCTGTTGGGATCAGGTCTTCTGGGCTCCGGCGCATTGGCCAGGCGTCGCCGGAAACAGGGGTGATGAGGGATTAACCTGACCATCGTTTGATACGCCCACCTCTTTGAGGGAGTATCGATTCTATCCGGTGCTCCCTCTTTTTATTCATCCCTCTCACGCCAACATCTACCGCTTGTCTCCCCTCAGCTCGGCCACCTCTGTGTGTAGCCTTTCGGCGGTTACCTCATCCGGTGCCATCGGCTCCCCCACCACCAGCTCCAGCCGGGACCAGAACCTTCGCGGCCGCCGCTTCAGAGCGGGTCCCCCCTTATGGCTGAAAAACGATCCCCACAGCCCCCGCAGCGCCATGGGGATCACTGGCACCGGATTCCGCCCGACGACCTTTTCAATTCCGGACTTGAACGTGTCGATCTCCCCGTCTTTGGTTAGTTTTCCCTCGGGAAAAAGGCAGATCAGCTCGCCGGCGTCCAGGGCTTTGCCGATGGTTTCGAAGGCCCTGGCATAGGCTTCGGGATTTTGCGTTTTAGAGGTGATGGGGATGGCCTTCCCGGTCTTGAAGATGAAGTGAATCACCGGCAGCCGGTAGATGGGCTCATAGACCACAAACCGGATCGGCCGCCGGCAGGCCCCGCCGATGATCAGCCCATCGACATAGCTGACATGGTTGGAGACCAGGACGGCCGGTCCCGTTTCCGGAATCCGGTCGAGCCCCTCGTGCCGGACCCGATACATGATGTGGGTGAGAATCCAGATGAGAAACCGCATGGCGAATTCGGGGACCACCGAGTAGATGTAGGCCGCCACCGCAATGTTGGCCAGGGCCAGAACCAGAAAGAACTGGGAGACCGTCAGCCCGGCCACGCCCAAAAGGAGGATCGCCACGACCGTCGAGAGGACCATGAGGAAGGCGTTTAAGATATTGTTGGCGGCGATCACCCGGGCCCTGAATTCCGGTTCGGTGCGCATCTGGACAAAGGCAAACAGCGGGACGATGTAAAGTCCCCCGAAGACGCCGATGAGGACCAGGTCGGCGAGGACCCGGAAGCTGCCGTCGGTCGCCAGAAAGCCGCTCACGCCCATCAATGCCTCCACGGCCGGCGTCTCGTAGGCCAGAAAGAGGTCGATGCCGAAGAGGCTCAACCCGAGGGAGCCCAGGGGCACCAGCCCCAGCTCCACCTTCCGGCCCGACAGCTTTTCACAAAGGAGCGATCCGCCGCCGATCCCCACCGAGAACATGGTCAGCAGGAGGGTGACCACTCCTTCGTCTCCCCGGAGCACATCCCGAGTGAAATTGGGGATCTGGGTGAGGTAGGCCATGCCGAGGAACCAGAACCAGGAGATCCCCAGAATCGACAGAAAGACCGAATGAACCCGCCGGCCGAACTGGATGGTCTTCCAGGTCTCCTTCAGGGGGTTCAAGCTGACCCGGAGGTCCGGGGTGAGCGAGGGGGCCGGGGGAATCCAGCCGGACGCCAGCCAGCCCAGGCCGGCGATGGTGCAGACCGCCGCGCCGATCCAGGCCATGCCCCCTTCGAGTTGAACCAGTATCCCCCCGAGCATGGTCCCCAGGAGGATCGAGACGAAGGTCCCCATCTCCACCATGGCGTTTCCCCCCACCAGCTCCCTCGGCGCCAGATGCTGGGGGATGATGCTGTACTTCACCGGGCCGAAAAAGGTCGATTGGGTGCCCATGAGGAAAAGCAGCAGGAGGAGGCCGTAAACATTGCCCATTGAAAAGGCGGCCGCCGCGCCCCCCATGATGCAGATCTCCAATAATTTGACGGCCCGGATGATCCGGGCCTTGTCGAATTTGTCGGCGATCTGTCCGGCGGTGGCGGAAAAGAGGAAAAACGGCAGGATAAAGAGGCCGGCGGCGATGTTGACCAGGGTATGGGAGTCAACGCCGAGGGCGTCGCTCGCCTGAAAAGCGATGACGATAATCAGGGCGTTTCTGAAGACATTGTCGTTGAACGCCCCCAGAAACTGGGTCCAGAAAAACGGGGCAAACCGCCGGGTGCCCAGGAGGGCGAACTGGCTCCGGCCGCGATCATTGGTGTCCTCGTTGTGGGTTTCCGTCACGGGCTATCCCCCTTCCTCGAATGTCGGCATCCCCCGGCCGTTACCCGCCGGTTTCCGCTGATGCCATTGTTGAATGTATTTTTTCACGGTCCGCCGGTCGAGACCGGTCAGCCGGGCGGTCGCTTCGTAGGTTCCGGCGCGCCGGTAGAGCCGGGCGCAATAGCCTTCGATGAGCCCCTGGGCGTCGAGCCCCCGGTCCGCCGCCCCATCGAGCAGCCGGCCCAGAAGGTCCTCCGCCTCGGTTCGGCCATCGCCTTCATAGGTCCGTTTGAGCAAGACCCGCCGGACGCATTGCTCCAGCTCCCGGACATTCCCGGGCCAGGGGTAGTCGGGGCCTAAACGGCTGTCGATCACCTCGCGGACCATCCCGGCCAGCTCGGCGGACGGCTCCCCCACGATCCGGCCCACGGTGTGAGCAATGAGGTCATCGAGCTCCGCCGGGGCCTCCCGAATCCGTTCGGCCAGGGGCGGTACCCGGATAACGTCGGAGCAGAGCCGATAGTAGAAATCGTCCCGGAACCGGCCTTCCCGGCGGAGCTGTTCCACCGATTGATTGGTGGCGGCAATGACCCGGCCCCCGAACCGGCGCCGCTCGTGCCCGCCCACCGGCGTAAAGGCCCGCTCCTGGAGCACCCCGAGGAGCTTGATCTGGACCGGGATGCTGACCTCGCCGATCTCGTCGAGGAGAATGGCCCCATGGGGGCTGCACCGCTGGAGGACCCCCCGGTAGTTTTCCATGGCCCCGGTGAACGCGCCTTTCCGATGCCCGAAGAGCTCCGACTCGATGAGGGTCTCCGGAAACTGAGAGAGGTTCAGGGAGATAAAGGAGCGGACAAAGCTTTCGGCAAAGGCCCCGTGTTTGGGGTCGAAGGGGATGAACCCCGACCGGCCAATGGCTGCCGCCGCCGTCCCCTTCCCGGTGCCGGTGGACCCGAGGATCAGCGTCGAGAAGTCCTCCATCCGGTTCCAGAGGTGAGCGTTGTAAAGGCCGATGTCATGAGTGAAGACGTTGTTCCAGAGGTCCCGGCGGAGCCGCTTCATGCAGGGGCTCCGCCCCACCAGACTCCGGTCGATGAAGTAGAAGGCCCGCCGGATCTGAAAGCAGAGGGCGAAATACCGCCGGGCCGCTTGAGGATCGAAGCCCCGGCCCCGAAGGAGGGTCAGGGCCTCGTCGGCAAACGGAATCCGGACGGCGGTATCCCCGGCCGCTATCTGATCGGGGATGACCTCGTCGAACCGGTCGAGGTACTGGTGGAAGAAATCGAACAAAAACGCATTTTCCAAAAGATCCCGGTCCGGGCCGGCAACACCCCGGATCGACGTCCGGCCGCTCGCCTCCAGCTTCCGGATTCGGTCATGAACCACTTGGGTGACCCGCTTCACCCGATCGGCATCCGCCACCGTCGGAGGCTGTCCGGTGATTTGCAAATCCAATGCCACCCGTTCGTCGCTGAACGGGTTGGCAAAGGTCGCGGCCCGGAGGAGGGAGAAAAAGTCCCGCTCATCCCCGTTCAGATGCCGTTTTGTTGTCATAAGCCCCCCGCTGTTCCCGCCGTTCAAATCCTTACCGCCAGATCCATCCATACCCTCTCCGGCGGCCCCGCACAACATGAATCGGTCTGCGTTACGGTTCCATTGTACATTTAATGCACACGAGCTCTTCATCGAATGTCATTCGATGCTCCCCGTTTCCATCCCGGCCGGCCCATCTGCTTATACCAAAACTCCTTTTCATTTAATAAGTTATCCAATCTCTCAATGAATGGCACGCATGTTGATATACCCATTGCCGACTGAGCGTCTGATTGGAATCGACCCCAACCCATAAGGAGGATCTCATGAACATCTCGCTTCGAACCCTGCTTCTGACCACCGTCAGCATCGCCCTCATCGGCTTGTCCGCATCGACCGGCCGCGCCGCCGGGCTCCTGAAGCCCGTCAACGGCGGAGACGCCGATGCCGTTCAGATGAAGTCCCATCATGTAAATGTCACCCTCAACAACGGATTCGCCCGGACCGAGGTGGATCAGGTCTTCATCAATACCGGTGACCGGGACCTCGAGGCCACCTACACCTTTCCCGTTCCCCGCCGGGCCAGTCTTTCCGAGGTGAGCCTCTGGATCGACGGCCGGGAGGTCGTCGGCGAGGTCCTCGAAGCGGCCAAAGCCCGCCAGACCTACGAGGACCAGAAGGCCCGGGGCAACGAGACCGCCCTGGCCGAAAAGGACGATTACAAGGCATTCAATCTCAAGGTTTATCCGGTCCGGGCCGGAGATGAGACCCGGGTCCGGCTCGTCTATTACCAGCCGGTGGAGATCGACCTCAACGTGGGCCGGTACGTCTATCCCCTGGAAGAAGGCGGCGTTGACGAAAACCGGATCGCCTTCTGGTCGGTGGATGATACGGTCCGGGAGTCCTTTTCCTTCCACCTGACCCTAAAATCCGCCTTTCCGGTGAAAGACCTCCGGATGCCCGGCTACGACACCGAAGCGGTGATCACCCGATCGGCCGACGCGGCTGATGACGACGGCGAGGCCGGGCCGGGGATCGGCGAAGTCTATGACGTGGCTCTCGACTTTCCCGAGGGTTCGGGCAGCCTGTCCCGGGACCTGGTGGTTTACTATCGCCTGGCTGACGACGTTCCGGCTCGGGTGGAGCTGATCCCCTATCGGCCGAATCCGGAGACGCCGGGGACCTTCATGCTGGTGGTCACTCCCGGGGCGTCTTTGGCCCCCATTGCTGATGGAACCGACTGGACCTTTGTGCTCGACGTCTCCGGGAGCATGAGGGGCCAGAAGATCGCCACTCTGGCCGAAGGCGTCGGTCAGGTGATCGGAAAGATGTCGCCGACCGATCGGTTCCGGGTCGTGACCTTCAACAACTCGGCCCGGGACCTGACGGGCGGCTATCTCCCGGCCACGCCCGAAAACGTCAGCGGGGTTCTTGCCCGGGTGAAGTCCATCAATGCCGGCGGCGGCACGGCTCTCCACGCGGGGCTGTCGCTCGGCTACGGCGGCCTTGACGCCGACCGGACCACCGGGATCATCCTGGTCACCGACGGCGTGGCCAACGTCGGCCCCCATCAGCACGCCGACCTGCTCCGGCTCCAGCGCCGGCACGATGTCCGCCTCTTTACCTTTGTCATCGGCAACAGCGCCAACCGCCCGCTGCTCGACCGGCTGGCCAGGGATTCGGGCGGGTTCGCCATGAACATCTCCACCTCCGACGACATCATCGGCCGGATCATCCAGGCCAAGGCCAAGGTCTTAAACGAATGCTTGTACGGCGCGAGCTTGAGCGTCCGGGGGGAGGCGGTCCGGGACCTCACCCCCGCCACCATCGGAAACGTTTACATGGGCCAGCAGCTCGTGCTCTTTGGCCGATACGACACGCCGGGGCCCGTCGAGATCGCCCTGAACGGCCGGATCTCCGGGGAGGCCAAGACCTGGACCACCCGGACGACGCTCCCGGCCGTGGATGACCGAAACCCTGAAATCGAGCGGCTCTGGGCCCTGTCCGCCATCTCGGAGGTCACCGAGACCATCCGGGAAAACGGGGAAACGCCCGCCCTGCGCGACGCAGTGGTGGCCCTGGGAACCGGGTATTCCCTGGTCACCGACTATACCTCCATGGTGGTGCTCCGGGAAACCGAGATGGAATCAATCGGGATTGACCGGCGGAACGCCGACCGGACCGCCCGGGAGCGGGCCGCTCAGACCGCCCGCGGATCGGCACCGGTTCAGAGCTATCGGGTGGACAGTGGACCGGCCGGGGTGAACGAGACGGCTGATAGGGCTGAGACGACCGACCCGGCCGCCGAGGCGCCAAAGCAGGCTTCGAAAGGCGGGATGTTCGGCGGAACCAGTGCCCCTTCCATCGGCGGCGGCCCGGTGGGTCCCCTGTTCGTGGCGGTGGCCTACTGGCTCCGCCGCCGGAAGACACGCCGGTAAATCGATCCCGAGGCATTCAACCCATGATGCCGGCGCTCCGCTCGAGGGGTGCCGGCACCCCCATCAGGAGGTCCGCCATGAGCTCAACCGCCGCTTCAATCAACCCATCGATGCCCGGATTCATCAACCGACCGGTCCGGCTTCCCCTGGACCTGGTCGCCTTCGGGCTGCTGCTGGTCCTCGGCAACGCCCATCTGCTGGGGGCTCCGACCCAGGGCGCCCTGATCTTCCTGCCGTCGGCCGTCGCCGACGGTCAGTGGTGGCGCCTTTTCACCTACCCTTTTGTCCACGCTTCGGCCTATCACCTGGCCCTGGACGCCGGCGCCTTTTTTCTCCTCTACACCGGCCTGTCCGACCGGCGACCGGGCCGCCGTCTCCTCTCGCTGACGATCTGCAACGCCTTCAGCCTGGGGACGGTGGTCCTGACGACCCCGGCGGTGGAGACCCTCGGCCTCAGCGGACTCTCCGGGGTGGGTCACGGTTTGATGGCTCTGTCGGCCCTGGAAATGGCCGCGTCGGACCGAGGGACCGATGACCGGCGGATCGGGATTGCCTGTCTGACCTTGACCGTTGCCAAGAGCATCTACGAAGCGGTCACCGGCAATGTCTTTTTTGACTTCGGACTCTGCGGCATCCCCCTGGCCTTCAGCCACGCGGGGGGCGTGCTTGGCGGGATCGCCGCCTGGCTGATCTGGCGCGGGATCGACCGGTACCGCACCGATTCGAAGGACGGATTTCGATAATCCCAATGGCATAGTGCATAGTTATACAAAACGCCCTAACAAGGCTTATGAGAATAAATATCGAGCCATTAAACCCAATCCCATCCTGACGCCATGGCGTTTGCCATGATCCGGGCGGGCCAACCGGCCCGCCCGGCCCCGCCCATCCGGATCGCCTCAAGATTTCCCCATCCGCCACTCACGCCCGCCGGTCTTTGTCCCCATCTAGCTTATGATTAAGGCATGGTTTTTGCTATCTTATTTCCAGTCGAGCTGATCGTCAGCCCGCCGATGAGTCATCTATGCGCCGTCCGCGTCGGATGAGGCGGCGTTTTGCGTTGACTTCCCCCTTAACTTGTGGTTGAATGGCGGTACTTAGTTGAATCAATTGGTGGTTTATCCCCAAACAACAATCTTTCAGCCGATGGGTTATGGCACGATGGCCGATTCAGCCACATCCAAATCATCCGCCTCCCGACGCTCCTCCGCCGATAACCCGAGGGCTCAGGCCGCCCGGGGGATCGCAGCCGCCCTCAATACGGCGGTGAAGAGCTACACCCTCTACTCCGCATCCCACGAGGTCACCCAGAAATCCCTGGACACTCTCAAGACGCGGATCGACACGTTCACTCAGCGGGCGGGGGCATTGCGGCTCACCGTCGAGCCTCGACGGCTGCTGGTCGAGGGCGCCGTCATCCATCAGGATCAAACGGAGACCGACGGCCTGGCCGGCCGGCTCCACCGGGACGGGATCGAGTGGCTCGAAATGGCGCCGGGGGTCGAGCTCAAGGAGATCACCGGGCTGATCGAGATCATCCACCAGTACCGAATTCTGGCTCCCGAAAGTGAAGGCGACATTGTTACCGCGCTCTGGGAAGCCAATTTTGCCCATATCCGTTACAGCGCCCGGGAGATCGCCTGGGAGGCCGAGCCGGTGATGGACCTCAGCCTTCCCCGGCCCGATGGGGGCGCCGGGGCGGCCCTGGCCGAAGTCACCGAGTCGGCCGAGACGGACGGGAAACCGGCTGAAAAGGCGGGCGGCGCGGCCCCGCCACCGGAGCCGATGCCCCCGAGCATCGCTTCGTTGCCTCTTGATAATCCCCTCTGGCAGCTCACCGAAGACGAGCGCCGGGCCCTGCGGGAAATGGTTTACCACGCGGAGAACTTAGATGATACCAACTCCGTGCTGGACGTCCTGATGATCATCCTCCGGCAGCAGAGTAATGGGGGGGAGACGGGGGCTGATGCCTCGGATGAAGGCGAGCGGGATGTGAGCGCCATCCTCGACTATCTCAAGGATGAATTTCAAGCCACGTTGGAAAACGGCGAGTTCCGGATCGCCTTCCGGCTCCTGAAAAGCCTCCATGAAATCCAACAGGCCCATCAGGCGGATGCCCCTCACGTCACTTCCGCCTTGAACGATTTCTTCGTTGACATCTCCGGCCCCGAGGTCCTGGCGACCTTTAACGCCTACTGGTCCCGGATCGAGGGCCTCGATCCCGCCCGGATGAAAGCTTTCCGGCAGTATCTGATGATGTTTCACCCGGTGGCCATCCTCTCCTTCGGCCCCATGCTCCTCAAGGTCTCCTCCCAGCGGACCCAGCGTCTGCTCATGGAGATCATCGCGTCCCTGGCCAACCGGGACATCGAGCCGTTGCTCCGGCTCATTGAAACATCTGATGAGGCGGTGATTCTGAAGGTTATCGAGCTGTTGGGGCACATCAAAGGCAAAAAGTTCACCCAGGTTCTCCTCAAGCTCACCCGGCACGCATCCGCCAATGTCCGCAAAGCGGCCCTGAAAGTCCTCCTGACCCGGATGCCCAATGCCATCCAGGGCCTTTTTCCCCTGCTGGAGGACCAAGACGAAGCCGTCCGCTGGATGTTTCTCAACCACCTCGGCCGGCAGAAGGACACCCTGGCCGAAAGCCTTCTGCTGGACTATCTCGAGGAGGGGGCCTTCACCATCAAGCGGGACAGCCACCTCCGGGCCTGCTACCGGACTTTGGGCCGATGCGGCTCGGACCACTCCCTCACCTTTCTCCAGGGCATCCTCTTTAATACGGCCAACGCGGATCGATTCGGGCTGAAGATGGCTGTTCACCGGACCGGCGCGGCCCTGGGCCTGGCCGCCATGGGGACGGACCCGGCCCGTCAAGCACTCCGCAAGGCCGCCAAGAGTAACGTCGCCGGAATCCGGCAGGCGGCTGAAACGGCAATGGAGCGGAAATCATGACATCCGATACGTCCGATACCGGCCTTCGCGGCCCGGCAAAGGCCCGTGAGGCGGTAATTCGATCCCTGTTCGGCCTCTGTCAGGCGGTCAAGATTCATCAGGCCAACAACCAGGTGGTCCAGCGAGCGGCCCGGACCCTGACCCGGGACCTGGCCCGGCTGTTTCAGTCAGCCGGCGACGTCACCATTCAGGTCGATTCCCGGCGGATCTACGTCCAGGAAAAGCGGCTGGCTTTCCGCCCCGAAACGGCGTGCCTGTTCGACGGGATGATCGACTACCTCGACCGGCGGAGCATCGGGGGCTTGAGATTCCAGGCCCCGGTGGTCAACGTCCCGCCGGGGGAGCTCGTCACTTTTGCCAACATCCTCAACCGGTCCGAGGGCCATGACCCGCCGCTGGCCTGGATCAGCGAGCGCCTGGCATCCAAGGGGGTGTCCTGGGTTGAAGTGACTCCCCCGTTGGCGGGCGAGAGTGAGTCATCCGCCGCCGATCCCGCTTCCCGGAAGAAAAAAGGGCTGAAGTCCTATGCCCACGTCCTGGGATCGGTTCAGGAAATCGCCGGCAAGCTCTCGTCTGACCAGCCGGCCGGCCTGAGCCGCACCCGGCGGGTGGTCCAGGGCATGGTCGATCTCATCATGGAAGACGCCCCCCTCTTCCATGCCCTGTCCACCATCCGCTTCTACGACGACTACACCTACGGCCATTCGGTCAACGTGGCGATCCTGGCCATGTGCATCGGCAAGCGGATTGTCTTGTCGAAAAGGTCCCTGGAGAGCCTGGGGCTCTGCGGTCTGCTCCATGACCTCGGGAAAATCGAGATCCCCAAGTCGATTTTGAACAAGCCCGGAAAGCTCACCGACGAGGAGTTCGACGTGATGAAGCGCCACTCCATCAACAGCGTCCGCCTCATCGTCAAGATCCAGGCATCCCGGAACCAGAAGGCCGACATTCTTCTGGCGCCCTTCGAGCATCACCTCAAATACGACCTGTCCGGCTATCCGCGGACGGACCGGAAAGAATCCCTGAGCCTGTTCGGGCGGATTCTGGCCATTGCCGACGTTTACGACGCCATCACCTCCCCCCGGATCTACCGCCCCACCGTCATCCCTCCCGACCGGGCCCTGGGCCTGATGTGGAACGGGTCCGGCAAGGACTTCGACCCCATTTTGCTCAAGGTCTTCATCAACATGATCGGCTTTTACCCCATCGGGACCCTCCTCGTCCTGGACAACCGGAAAGTCGGGCTGGTCTGTGAAACGCCGGAGGGCGAGCCCGAGGCCGAGCCCGTCCGGCCCTGGGTAATTCTGGTTGAACGAGACGGCAAAGAGGGGTATAAGGGGGGCCGACGGGTCAACCTCTCGGAGACGGACCCCAAGACCGGTGACTACCGGCGGCGGATCGTCAAAAGCCAAAACGCCGTGGACCTCGGCATTCAGCCCATGGACATTCTCTTTTCGTGATTTTTGCCCTACTTTTCAATCCCCGCACCCTTTTGAAACGGGCCGCGGCCGGCTCCGCGGCCGGGGCGATGGTGATCATCCTGATGGCCGTCCCCGGTGCGGCCGACCCCGAGCCGCCGCCGAACAAGTACCCTCGATTTCAGACCGGCCGGGCTTCCTTTTACGCCGACCGGTTCCAGAACCGGAAGACCGCCAGCGGCGAGCGCTACGACCGGAACCAGCTCACCTCCGCCCACCGGTTCTACCCCTTCGGGACCCGGGTCCGGGTCGTCCGCCCTGACACCGGCCGTTCGGTGGTCGTCCGGATCAACGACCGGGGGCCCCGATCTCCCGACCGGATCATCGACCTCTCCCGAAAGGCCGCTGAGACCTTGGGATTGTCAAAACGCGGGGTGGTCAAAGTCCGGCTGGAGGTCCTGAAGTTTGGAGGGGAGTCGTGACGGACCGGCCGGAAACCCGGATCGAGGACCGTCTGACGACCCTGGCCCATATCGAAGCGGTTTACGACCGGTTTGTCGAGCCCGAGGACCTGGCCTGCGACCGGGGTTGTCCCGCCTGTTGCACTCGAAACGTCACCCTGACCACCCTCGAGGCGCTCCGGATCGCCGATCAGTTGGCCGACGGTTTTCCCCCCGACGGCTTTGCCCGGATCGCGGCGGCTCGAGAAAAACGCCGGTTTCAGCCCCGGACCACGGGCAACGGGATTGCCGCCGCCTGCCTGTCCGGCGGGGAGGTCCCGGCGGAGGACGACGCGGACCCGGCCTGGGGGCCTTGCCCCCTCTTGACCGACAATGAGTGCCCCATCTATCCGGTCCGCCCCTTCGGATGCCGTTGCTTTGTCTCGACGGTTCGCTGCGGATCAGCCGGCCACGCGGAGGTCCCGCCCTTTGTCGTCACCGTCAACAACGTTTTTCTCCAATACATCGAGCACATCGACGCCGGCGGCGGAACCGGGAACCTCACCGATCTCTTGACCTGTTTTGAATCCGAAAGGGTTCGGACCGCCTACCGGGAGGGGACTCTCCGGCCGATTCCCGAGCCCCTGGTGGTCAACCGGCCGGTCCCCGCCCTGATGATCCCCCCGAGGCACCGGGCTCGCATCCGCCCGATTCTCGAGGCCCTGGCCGCGCCGCTTACCGATTCGCTCTGAGGATCACAAGCCCAAAAGCTTCCGGGCGTTGCGACCACGGATGGCCGCCTTCTGAGCCGGGGTCAACCCCGCCTTTTCCATGTCCTCCAAATACCGGCCCGGCCGGATCAGGGGATAGTCGCTGCCGAAGAGAACCCGGTCTTCTCCGGCGAGCTGGAGGGCGAGAGGGTAGATCTCGAGGTCGTAGAGGTAGGGGGAGGCGGCGGTGTCGTAATAGATATTGGCGAGGCGCTCCTTGACCTCCCGCTTCATCAGGTTGAAGAAAAAGATCCCGCCGCCCCAGTGGGCCAGGATGATCCGGTTTTTGGGAAACCGGCGGGCCAGGCCGTAAATCTGACCGGGGGTCAGAGGGGTTTTGCCCGGGTAGATGTGGCCCACCGGCTCGTTGGTATGGATCATCACCGGGCGGTTGGCCCGCCGGCAGATTTCCATGACCGGAGCCAAACGGTCCAGGGCCGCCTCGTCGATCCCGGACCGGTAAAAGGCCAGCTCGCCGACGCCGGACAGCCCCGCCTCGAGACACCGCGCCGCCTCATCGGCGGCCCCCGGACTCATGACGTCGAAGCAGGCAAATCCCACCAGGCGGCCCGGAAACCGGGAGACCGCCTCGATGACGTAATCGTTATTCCGACGGCTCGTCTCCAGGTCCTCCCAGGGAAAACCGAAAATCACCGATACGGATACGCCGGCCTCGTCCATGGACGCGATCAGGTCGGCCGCGCCCACCAACCGGGATTTGGGCGACTCGTAGAGGAGCTTGAAAGCGGGCTCCGTCGGGAAATAGGTCTCCCGGCCGTCGCGGACGGGCTTGGGAAAAATGTGGGTGTGACAGTCGATGATCATGGGACCTCCGTTTCGTATTTTAGATTTGTGATTTGTGATTTGTGATTT
>CAYNGG010000079.1:0-12507 GCA_964396575.1 uncultured Desulfobacteraceae bacterium
TTTTGAGCGCAACACAGGTATCGGGCAAATTGGCCATTTATGGATGGGCACTAGATAGAAGCCCCACGGATCTCCCCCACCCTCCACCACGCTGGGCAAAAGTCTTCGCTCCGTGATTCATCTGATCGTCCAGGATTATCGTTAGTGTCAGTAGGGGCAGACCCCTGTGTCTGCCCTGCAGGGACAACCCGTTCGTGGTGCGCAAGCGTATGGAGGGCGGCCATGGGGGGCCGCTTACGGGACCGACCCGGCATCCACTTACAAAATGGGGCTGGATCATTGGACCGGCCGCTGGATGCCGCGGAGCGGCAACGGTATATCGCCTGGGGTTTCAACCCCAGCCCGACCAACCGGGACGTTGCACCAAATTTAGAGACCTCCGAGGTTTCCAAAACTTTGGAAACCTCGGAGGTCTCTATCGGCGCTCGTAGGGGCGACCGGCCGGTCACCCTTTGCTCCCCCACGGTGTCAAGTCTGTGTAAAGCAAGGTTTTTAGGGGAGAGGGGCCGGGTGGAGGGGCTTGGCGGAGTCTGGCGGTACTGAATTGCCCAAACGATGATCATGGCCGTCAGCCATAAAGATGTGTATAACGGTTTTAAATCTATCGGCGGATGCTAATAATTCAGCCTGTACGACAGGGGGGCGGTTGCATGATGCGTATCACCATCGGCAGCGCTGAGATTCCATGAAGGAAAACCCTTGGAACCTGATGCGGTCCATACCGCCGTAGGAAGTCGCAAAATGTCTTTTATTGCATTGGTCGAATGGAAATACCTACTGGGGACAACCCCATGGGAAATAACCGCCACACTCAGCGCCATTATTGGCGTGATCCTGATCGCCCGCCAGAACATTCTCGGCTGGCCGCTGGGCTTGATCTGGGCCTCGATTTCCGCTTGGCTAGCCTTTTTCGAGTGGCATCTGGTCTCCGACGGCATTCTCTACGCCAGCGGGATTCCCGTGCAGATCTACTGCTGGATCGTCTGGTACCGGCACGGTGCCGCCACCGCCACCGACGCGGCACAAGAAGACTTCCTGCCGACATGGCTGCCGATCCGCCGCCAACTGTTGCTTGCCGTAGCGGCAGCGGGAACCGTGCTGCTGTGGGGCCTGGGGATCACCGCTGCCGCCAACCGCCTTGACTGGCTGCCCCAACCGGATTTGCTCTGGCGCGATTCAACCACAACCGTCCTCAACTACTACGCTCAGTTCCTGCAGGCGCGCAAACGCATGGAGAACTGGATCGGCTGGATGATCGTCAATATCCTCGGCATCCACATCTACTGGGTCAAGGGTGCCCCGATCTACGCCATCCAGTACGCATTCTTCCTGGTTTTAGGTATCTACGGATGGATCAAATGGCAACAGGCACGCGCTTAAATAATCCAGTCATCGTCGCTAACGGAGCATTCCCAACACACCAGGCCCCGCTGACAATCCTGTTTACAGCCAGCCTATTGGTCTGTTGCGACGGCGCCGCTGACGCCCTGGCAGACGCCGGGCTGATGCCGGATCTCGTCATCGGCGACCTCGATTCAATCTCGCCAGCCCGGCGCAAGCGGTTCGCGTCGGTGCTGATCGAGGACCGCGACCAGGAAACCAACGACCTGACCAAGGCCGTCAACTGGTGCCGGGAGCATCATATCGCCTCAATCACCATCCTCGGGGCCACCGGCAAGCGCGAGGACCATACGCTCGCCAATATCGGTCTGCTCGCCCGCTATAACCGAGAAATCCGTGCGGAGATGGTCACTGATCACGGCATCTTCAGTGTTATACGTAAACCCTCGCGATTCCCGTCCGTCCCCGGCCAACAGATTTCGATCTTCTCTTTAACGCCCGAGACGGCCATCACCGCCAGCGGTCTGAAGTACCCGCTTAATGGCATGAAACTGACTGAGCTCTGGCAGGGCTCGCTCAACGAGGCCACCGGCGATTCGTTCACCCTGCGCTTCACGGATGGCACGCTGGTCATATACCGCCATCGCATTTCGTGAATAACGACCAGTAACCCATCCCCCTTTTACCCTCTCCCCGTGACCACTTCCGTGGTCAACGTCAGACACATTTAAGACGACACAAACGAAAAACTGGAAACCAGACTGAGGCCGATGCAAGTCACCGCCAGACCAAATGCAGAATGAAGAGACCCCTTAAACTCTCCTTATTCGTTGGTATAGCAATCGAGAAAGGTTTTCCAGTGTTCGTCTTGGTTGTAAGGTGAGGGCAACCCCCCGGTGGCGGGAGGTTGACGCCGACCGGAATGCAGGGCGGCCGAAATGATGATCATGACCCGGAGGGTTTTTTGAGCCCGGTGGAGCACGAAAATTAACGAGCGCTCAGTCAGATTGCCGATTTTTCCGTCAACGGGCGCCCATCGAGACTTTATTTAAACTAAAATGCCCGGCGGATGAATTTTCCCCTTGACCACGCCTCCGATTTGGTTTATTTAGTTCATCTAATGATTGAATGAAATTCATTTAATCAATGATCTTGTAATGGATGACCGTGAAACCTACCCAACTGCTCATTGCCGACACGATTCCCAGCCGCCTTCCGCGGCGGAACCGCGTCCGAACCACGGGAGGCCTGCCACATTGACCACATCAAACGGTGCGATGCCGACACCCACCGACGAGATTCTGTTGGAGCTCGCCGACGTCCACATGACCTTCGGCAAGGTCCATGCCCTGTCCGGCGTGAACCTGACGGTCCGGCGGGGCGAGATCCACTCCGTCATCGGCCCCAACGGGGCCGGCAAGACCGTCATGATGAACTGTATCAACGGGATCTACCAGCCTCAGCAGGGTGATGTCCGGTTCAAGGGGGACCGGATCAACTCGATGCGGCCCCACAAGCGGGCCCGGCTGGGAATTTCCCGGACCTTCCAGAAAATCGAGCTCTTTGGGGGGATGTCGGTTTTGGACAACATTCGCCTGGGTCGCCACATCCACCTCAAGTCGGGGCTTTTGAGCGGAGCCTTTTACCTGGGCAAGACCCAGCGGGAGGAGCTGGCGGCCCGGCAGTTTATCGAGGAGGAGATCATCGATTTTCTGGAGATCAACGCCATTCGGCACAAAAAGGTCCACATGCTCCCCTACGGCCTCCAGAAGCGGGTGGAGCTGGGGCGGGCGTTGGCGTTGGAGCCGGAGCTGCTCCTTCTAGATGAGCCGCTGGCCGGGCTCAACCTGGAAGAGGTCGAGGACATGGCCCGGTTCATCCTGGACCTCAACGAGGAAAAGCGGTGGCGGATGACCATCATCCTCGTCGAGCACGATATGGGCGTGGTCATGGACCTCTCCCACCGGGTCTTTGTGCTCAACTTCGGCAACATGATCATGGACGGTACACCGTCAGAGGTGTACCAGAATCCGGAAGTCATCAAGGCGTATCTCGGCGAAGAGGATCTGTATGCAACCAGACGATAAGGGCGGCGCGGCGGCCGTCGAGATTACCCGGGAGCTGACCATCCCCCAGTTGTTTCTCCAGCAGGCCAAGCGGTTCGGTGCCGGGAAAGTGGCCATGCGGGAAAAGGAGTTCGGCATCTGGCGGCCCATCACCTGGCGGGACTA
The DNA here is from genome assembly GCA_964396575.1 of uncultured Desulfobacteraceae bacterium. Lineage (GTDB taxonomy): Bacteria > Desulfobacterota > Desulfobacteria > Desulfobacterales > JAABSP01 > CAYNGG01. The sequence goes on from CAYNGG010000079.1 coordinate 3,573, forward strand.
CTATGATCGGGTCAAGCGCATCACCCTTGGCCTCATCAAGCTGGGGATGAAGCCGGGCGACAAGGTGGCCATGATCGGCGACAATCGGCCCGAGGGGCTCTGGGCCGAGATGGGGGCCCTCTGCGGCCAGGCAGTGGGGATCTGGCTTTTCCAGGACTCCTTGATTGACGAGGTCCAGTACATCATCGACCATTCGGACACCCGGTTTCTGATGGGCGAGGGTCAGGAAGAAGTGGACAAGGCCCTGGCCATCTTCGACAAGTGTCCCAAGCTGGAATGGATCATCTGGGATGATCCCAAGGGGATGCGGAATTACCATCAGGACTGCCTCATCAGCCTCGACGAGGTGATGGACCTGGGCCGGGAGCTGGACGCGGAACAACCCGGCTTGTTCGAGGAAGTGGCCTCCGGCGGCCATGGCGACGACGTGGCGCTCCTTTTTTACACATCCGGGACCACATCCAAGCCCAAGGGGGTGCTCCTGTCCCACTATAATATGACCTCCATGGGCCAGAGCCTGATGTCGGTGGACCCCTGCTTCGAGACCGACGATTACGTCTCCTATCTCCCCTTTGCCTGGATCGGCGAGCAGATGATGTCGATCTCCTGCGGGCTCCAGCGGGGCTACACCCTGAATTTCCCCGAGGACCCTCAGACAGCCCAGGAGAACATCCGGGAGATCGGCCCCCACGTTATGTTTGCTCCGCCGCGGATGTACGAGGGGATGACCCGGACCGTCCAGGTCAAGTACCTCGACGCCACCTGGATCAAGCGGAAGTGCTTCGAGCTGGGGGCCTGGATCGGCTACCGGGTGGCTGACATGAAGTTCGAGAAACAGCCGATCCCGTTCTACTGGAAGCTCCTCGACGGGCTGGCCGAGCTGATCGTCCACAAAAAGCTCAAGGACCACCTCGGGCTGTCCAACGTCCGCCACGCTTACACCGGCGGCGCGGCCATGGGGCCGGACCACTTCCGGTTCTTCCACGCCATGGGGGTCAATCTCAAACAGATCTACGGTCAGACGGAGATCGCCGGGATCTCCATCGTCCACCGGGACGACGACATCAAGTTCGACACGGTGGGGCTGCCCATTCCGGGGACGGAGGTCCGGATCGGGGACGACGGGGATATCCTCACCCGGAGCCCGTCGGTCTTTCTCGGGTATTACAAAAACCCCGAGGCTACGACCGAGACCCTTCAGGACGGCTGGCTGGCCTCCGGGGACCGGGGTTTTATCGACGACGACGGCCACTTGGTGGTCTTCGACCGGTCCAAGGACGTCATGACCTTGAGCGACGGCCGGCCGTTTTCTCCCCAGTACCTGGAAACCCGGCTCAAGTTCAGCCCCTACATCCAGGATGCCTGGGTGATCGGCCATGAGCGGCCCTATGTTACGGCGGTGGTCTGTATCGACTACTCGGTGGTGGGCAACTGGGCGGACCAGAAGAAGCTCACTTACACGAGCTATCCGGAGTTGTCCCAGAAGCAGGAAGTTTACGACCTGGTGGAAAGCCAGATTCGTCAGGCCAACAAGGATCTCCCCGAATCGGCTCGGGTGGCCAAGTTCATCAACCTTTATAAGGAATTTGACGCGGACGATGACGAGCTGACCCGGACCCGGAAGCTCCGGCGGGCCTTTGTGACGGAGCGCTACAAGATGATTCTGGAAGCGCTGTATGGGGATACCGACACCGTCTATATTGACACGACCATCACATACGAGGACGGGCGGAAATCGCACATTAAAACCGATCTTCGGATCGCCCGGCTCAGTTAGGAGGGACAGACGGTATGGAATGGACACTGCTCTTGTGGGCCATCACCAACGGGGTGATGGTGGGCAGCATTTACGGGCTCATCGCGCTGGGATGGGTTCTGATCTACAAGTGTTCGGGGGTCCTCAACCTGGCCATGGGCGAGCTGACCCTCATCGGGGCTTATCTTTGCCTGACGCTTTACACCTTTCTGGTGAAAATCGGCCATCCCGCCCCCTTTATTACCGCCCTGGCTCTGACGCTGCTGGCGTCGGTGGTGATGGGGTATCTCACCGAGCGGATCTTTCTGGACCGGCTCATCGGCGAGCCGGTGCTGACGGTGATCATGGTGACGGTGGGGCTGATGTTCGTCTTCCGGGGGCTGGTGGGACTGATCTGGTCCACCGACACCCGGATATTCGACCCGCCGATTTTCCCCATGGAGCCGATTATCATCGGGGGGGTGATTATCGAGCAGGTCTATCTCTGGAGCTGTATCGCGGCGGCGGCCCTCTGGCTGATCTTCTTCTTTTTCTTCAAATACACCGCCTGGGGCCTGTCCATGCAGGCCACGGCCGACGACGAGATGGCCGCGCTCTCTTTGGGGATCTCGGTCCGGTTCGTCTATTCGGCGGCCTGGATCATCGCCTTTATGACCGCGGCGGTGGGGGGGACCTTTCTGGGGGCCAAAAACGGGCTCAACATCTCGGTGGGCGAGCTGAGCCTCCTGGTCTTACCGGCGGTGGTCCTCGGAGGGCTCAATTCCGTGGCCGGGGCCATCGTCGGGGGCATCGCCATCGGGGTGCTCCAGGAGCTCTCCGGCTTTCTCCTGGATCCGTACTTTCCCGGCGGGGTGAAGGACACCGCCCCCTATGTCTTCATGGTTTTGTTTCTCCTGTTCAAGCCCTACGGGCTCTGGGGATGGGTGAGGATTGAGCGGGTATAGCCGCTCCCAACGGAAAAAAGGACCTGTGCCATGACGTTTCTCCCCTGCGGGGTATATCACCAGACTTATCGTCAGGATCATGCCTTCTGGCAGACCAATTTCGTCCGGGGCAAGATGATCTTGCTGGCCATCGTGGCCTTCGCCCTGATCCCGTTGTTTCTGGCCGACTATCTGTCGGAGTTCATCCTCTTTATTTATTGGAGTATGGGGGCTCTGGGGGTCCAGCTCCTCATCGGCTACTGCGGCCAGCTCACCTTGGGCCACGCGGCCTTTCTGGCGGTGGGCGGATATGCGAGCTTCCTGCTCATGGCCCTGCCGTGGCCGAGCTTTCTGCTCGAGATGGGAGTGGTCTATCCCATCGTCTTGCTGATCTCGGCGGTCATCGCCGGGATCTGGTGCGTGATCTTCGGGCTGCCGTCGGCTCGGGTGAAGGGGTTTTATCTGATCCTGACCACCATGGCGGCTCAGTTCATCACCGTTGACTTTTTCATCGCCAAGTACGTGAGCCAGATCGGCGGTCGGCAGCAGGACCTGGTCCTGTCCTCCGACCTCGTCAAAATCGGCCCCTGGACCATCGACACCAAGTATGACATCTATTATTTCGGGGTCCTTCTGCTGACTTTGATGGTCTTTGCGGTGGCCAATCACCTCCGGTCCCGGTCGGGTCGGGCGTGGGTGGCGGTCCGGGACAACGACATCGCCGCCGGGGCCATGGGGATCAACATCGTCACCTACAAGCTCCGGGCCTTTTTCGTCTCCGGCTTCATCGGAGGGATCACCGGCGCTTACTGGGGGGCATCCCGGAACATCATCAGCGTGGAGGATTTCACCTTTGGCAAGTCGCTCTGGCTGGTGGGGATCATCCTCATCGGCGGGGTCGGAAGCCTCCACGGGGTCTTTTACGGGGCCCTCTTCATGGTGGTGCTCCTCTGGGCGCTCCAGGAGATCGTCGGCATGGTGGGGGGCACCGGGAACATCATCTACTTCAAGGAGATCGCTTTCGGCCTGGCCATCTGCGGATTTCTGCTATTCGAGCCCAACGGCCTGGCCTACCGATGGTGGCAGTCAAAGAACTACTTCAATCTCTGGCCGTTTTCCTACTAAGGAGGTGATAGCGACGTCTTTTTTCGGGGCCGCAAGCGACCCTACCCGTCAATTTAACAGTGGTCCCATGGGGGGCGACTGAAACCGACAGAACGGAGGACGATTATGAAGGGAAAGACAGCGTTACACTTGGCCGTGATCATATTGGGGACCCTGTTGTTGACCGGCGGCATGGCGTCGGCCGAGGATGTGATCCATATTGGGGGCATTACCGACCAGAGCGGGGCGACCTCGGACGTGGGCAAGGATTATGCCCTGGGCCTGGAGGAAGCCGTGACCTGGGTCAATGACAACGGCGGGATCAACGGCAAGCAGATCAAGCTGCACATGTTCGACTACGGCTATAAGCGGGACGAGGCGGTGACCCTTTATGACAAGCTCAAGACCCGAGAAGGGGTTATCGCCGTTTTAGGCTGGGGCACCGGCGACACCGAAGCCCTTTCCCAGACGGTGAGCAAGGACAAAATCCCCTACGTCTCGGCCTCTTATTCGGCCCATTTGACCGATCCCACGAAGACGCCCTACAACATCTTCTTCTCCCCGGACTACTCCTCGTCGGCCCGGGCGGCCGTCACCGCCTGGTATGATGAGATCTGGATGAAGGATGACAAATACAAGTCCCGCCGGGAAGGGGGCGAAAAGCCCCGGCTCATGTGCTTCTACCATCATGCCCATCCTTACTGCTCCGCCCCCATCAAGGCGGTGAAGGAACAGGCGGAAATGTTAGGTTTCGAGATTGGCCAGAGTCAGGACGTCTCGCTCAAGGCCCTCGACGCCAAAACCCAGGTTCTCGCGGCCAAACGGTTCAAGGCGGACCTTATCTGGCACGGCAACACCACTCAGTCGGTCTCGGTGGTCCTGAAGGACAGCCGGACCCTCCAGCTCGGGGCCTACCACGCCATCAATGTCTGGGGATTTGACGAAAACCTCCCGCGCCTGGCCGGCTCAGCGGCGGAAAACGCCATCGGCGTCGCCCCCAGCGCCTACTACGGCCAGGACGTGCCCGGTATGGACGATGTGATGAAGTACACCGAGAAGGTCAATCCGGGTGTTTCCCAGGACAAACGGCTGATCCGGACCATCCAGGCCTGGGGCGCGGTGAAAGTCCTGGCCGAAGGGATGCGCCGGGCGGACAAGGCCGGCGAGCTGACCGGGGAGACCATCCTCAAGGAAGGTATCGAAACCATGCGCGGCTATGACATCGGCCTCGGCGCGGCGCCGGTGAGCTACACGCCCGACGACCATCGGCCCACCTCGAAGGTCAACGTCTTTATCTACCGGGACGGGAAGTTCCAGGAGCTTTCCCGCATCGATTTGAAGGCACGCTGGCCCGAGAAGTGGAACAACGAGTGGCTGGGGTATTAGGCGATCCGGCCGTTGCCTGAGCGCCGGCCGACAGCCGGGGCCGCTTTCGGGCGGCCCCGCTATTTCCACGGGGAGGGAGGTCCGAGTTGGCGGAAGAACCGATCCTGAAAATCAACAACGTCGAGGTTAAGTATCACGAGGTCATCCTGGTCCTCAAGGGGGTCTCCATCGAGATCCCCCAGGGCGGCATCGTCGCGCTGCTCGGGGCCAACGGCGCCGGCAAGTCCACCACCCTGAAGGCCATTTCGGGTCTGTTGAATCACGAGGACGGGGAGGTGACCGACGGGAGCATCGAGCTCGGCGGCGAGCGGATCGACCGACGGTCGGCCGAGGAGATCTCCAAGATGGGGGTGGTCCAGGTCATCGAGGGGCGCCGGGTGTTCGAGCATCTCACCGTGGAGCAGAACATCAAGGTCGGAGCCCACCGCCGGAAAAAGGGCGCGTTGCCCCTAAAGCAGAAGCTCGAAAAAGTTTACCACTATTTCCCCCGCCTCTACGAAAAGCGAAACGAGGTAGCCGGCTTCATCTCCGGCGGGGAGCAGCAGATGACGGTGGTGGGCCGGGCTCTGATGACCGATCCGAAGCTGATGCTGCTCGACGAGCCCTCCATGGGCCTGGCTCCCATGCTCATCCACGAGATTTTCAACATCATCACCCAGCTTCATGAGCAGGAAAAGATTTCCATTCTGCTGGTGGAGCAGAACGCCAAGCTAGCCCTGAATGTCGCGCCTTATGCCTACGTTATGGAGACCGGCCGGATCGTCATGGACGACACCTCCGAAAGGCTCCGGGAAAACCCGGACATCAAGGACTTCTATCTCGGCATGACCGATAAGGGGGGCCGGAAGAGCTTCCGGGATGTCAAGCACTACAAGCGCCGGAAGCGCTGGCTGACCTGATTGGACCATGGACGGCGACAACAAGCTCCGCATCGACCATCTCATCCACGACTTAAAGGGCCCCCTGGCCGTGGTGGAGGCCGGGGTCACCGGGCTGCTGGGCCGGCGGGCATCCTACGGCCCGCTGACCGAAAAGCAGGAGAAGGTCCTCCGCAGGATCTTCCGGAACGTCCGGATCACCCAGCAGCTCGTGGTCGATGCCCTGGAGCTGGGCCGTTGCGGCGAAGGGGTCTTTCACCCGAGCCGGTTTGCGCTTTCCGAATGGCTCCCGGCGGTCCTGGTCGAAATCTTCGACCTTTTCGACGCTGAGGGGTCCGAGCGGATTCGGGACTGCGAGGGGCTGGATGCCCTCAAATCGGTTCTGGACGACCAGGGGGTGACCCTGGAAATCGACCAGTCAACCTGGGAGACGGGGGTGACCCTGGATCGTCAAAAGCTGACCCAGATCCTGAGAAACCTCCTGATGAACGCCCTGAAGTACCGGAAACAGCGGGTTTCCATGGAAGTGGCCCGTCGCGACGATCGTTTGATTTTGGGGGTCTGGGATGACGGCCGGGGGATTCCCGTCGATCTCCATGAGCGGATCTTCGAGTGCTATTTCCAGGCCTCCCCCGAAGGGCCTCAGGTTGACCGGGGCCACGGGCTGGGACTGGCCGCCGCCCTGGTCCTCACCGAGGCCATGGGCGGCGAGCTGACCCTTAAAAGCGAGGAAGGGGCCGGAGCCCGGTTCCAGGTAGCCATCCCGATGGAGCCGGCGTAAGTCCACCCCGCGGAAGATCCATCCGCCGATCATCACCCCCGCTTGTGCTCCTTTCCCGAAGACCCGCGAGGTTAGAAGCCGTGCGGGTCTTTTCGTTCTGAGGGACTCCGAATCTCGTCAGACAGGCCGGCCATCAGACCTATCCCATCGATCCATCCCTTTCCCACATCTTTGTGGAAGCGGCTTCCAGCCGCTAATTTCAGCGCCGGGATGCCGCTGCCACTTTGAAAGCAAATGTAAAGTAATACTGAAGGATGCCCGTGTCAGAGGAGCAAAGGACCAGTCGGGGAAAATTGAACCTGACAGGCGACCTCAGCCCAATGTGACCGAAACCATGACCATGGCCTAAACGGGGAGAGGAGAGGAAAAATGACGATCAAGAAAAAAATTTCGGTCATCGCCATCTCGGTCGTTATTATTATATCGGGTTCCATTCTGGCACAGCTTTTTTTCCAAAGGCGCCAACAACGACGTGATCGACGCCCATGTCAAACGGTATTATTCTTATATAATCGCTGATGAATTCCGCCAAACCTCCATGGATTTAACCCGGCTTTGCCGCGTGTATGTCTCCACCGGCGAAGAAAAATACAAAAAGGCCTATTGGGACATCGTGGATTGGCGATCCGGCAAAACCCCTCGACCGGATTATGTCAACAAAGACCTTTACCGGGGCCGGACCAAAAAACAAACCGATATCATGGCGGAATTGGGATTCACGGAAGAAGAGCTCGCCCTGCTTCGGAAAGCAGCGGACAATTCCAACGCCTTGATCGCCACCGAAGCCCAGGCCATGGAAACCATTGAGCAAGGCCGGATCGCGGACGGACCCCGGACTCCTCGGAAAGACGAATCGCCTCGACGGTTCGCCCTTAGAATCCTGTTCGACCGGAGCTACCATGAGGAAGTCGAGAAGATTATGAAGCCGGTCAACTCGTTTTTTGAAGCCATTGATGAGCGGACGAAAAAAGAGGTCACGGTTTCGGGCTCGATATCGTCGAATTGGTTGACCGTGTCCTTCGTTTTTCAAATCGTCATCGGACTGCTTTTCGGCATCTTCATCTGGACGTTTCGAACGGTCTTTCAACAACTGGGCGGAGAGCCGGCGGAGGCGGCGGCCATTACCCGGGAAATCGCGGACGGGAATCTCGCGTCGGATGCTGCCGATTTTCAGGAGAAAAAAACCGGTTTAATCGGCGACATGCTGAGGATGAGCGATCAATTACAGGGCGTCATCCACAACGTCAAGGGCATCTCCGACCAGGTGGTAACCGGCAGTCGGGATATGAGTAGCGCCAGCCAGCGGATAGCTCAGGGGGCCAGTCAGCAGGCGGCCGCCGCGGAGCAAGTCTCCGCGTCCATGGAACAGATGTCCGGCAGCATTCGCCAAAATTCGCAAAACTCCCAGGTCACCGAAAAAATCTCCCGGCAAACCGCGAAAAATGCCGAAGAAGGGGGCAGGATCGTGGACCAAACCGTGACGGCCATGCGGGAAATCACCAACAAGATTACGATTATTGGAGAAATTGCCCGCCAAACGGACTTGTTGGCTCTGAATGCGGCCATCGAAGCGGCCCGGGCGGGAGAACACGGAAAAGGCTTTGCCGTGGTGGCGTCAGAAGTGCGGAAGCTTGCCGAGCGGAGCCAAACCGCGGCCGAAGAAATCGGGAAGCTCTCGGGGGAAAGTGTTTCCGTGGCGGAAAACGCCGGAAAAATTCTGAAAACAATCGTACCGGACATTCAAAAAACAGCGGAGCTTGTTCAGGAAATCAGCGCGGCCAGCGGAGAGCAGAACGCCGGAGTGGATCAAATCAACCAGGCGGTTGTTCAATTGGATCAGGTGATCCAGCAAAACGCTTCGTCTTCGGAAGAGATGGCTTCCATGTCGGAAACGCTCCAGGGCCAGGCCGAGCAGCTCCGGAAAGCGGTTGCATACTTCAAGATCGGGTAAGGGGAGAAGGCATGGGTCATCATTTCGGCTATACTGCACTCAGAAACCCCCGCCCACCGGAGCTTCGCCCCGAACATAGAGACCCACGAGGTTTTCAAAACCTCGAATGTTAGACCTCCGGGGTTTTAAAAACTTTGGAAACCCCGGAGGTCTCTA
>CAYNGG010000080.1:0-12474 GCA_964396575.1 uncultured Desulfobacteraceae bacterium
CTCGACTTGAACGGCTTGCTGATGTACCCGTTCATTCCCACCCGCAGGCAGGCGGACCGGTCGCCGCTCATGGAATGAGCCGTGACCGCGATGATGGGGACGCTTTGGTTGGGATGGCCGTCGAAATCGGCGCCACGGACCACCTGAGTGGCTTCGAAGCCGTCCATCTCCGGCATGTTGACGTCCATGAGCACCGCGTCGTAGAGATTTTCCCGGAGCGCCCGGACCGCTGCCCGGCCGTCCTCCACGGCGTCGGCCCGATGGCCGGCCTTTTCCAGGATGCGCATGGCCAATTGCCGGTTGACCCGGTTGTCTTCGGCCACCAGCACCCGGAGGCCCACCCGCACCATCCGGGGCGCCGGGGCAACGGCCGGAGGCTCGGGGGGGGCATCCGATAAGTCGAGCACGGCGGTGAACCAGAAGGTGGACCCGCGGCCCGGCCGGCTCCGGACCCCGATCCCGCCCCCCATCCGCCCGGCCAGTTGCTTGGAGATGGTCAGCCCCAGCCCGGTCCCGCCGTAGCGCCGGGTGGTGGAGGCATCCACCTGGGAGAAGGGCTTGAAGAGCCGGTCGAGCCGGTCGTCGGGGATGCCGATGCCGGTGTCGGCCACCTCGAAGCGCAGCGTCGGCCGGCCGTCAGTCTCCCCGTCGAGGGTCACCCGAATGGTCACCGACCCCTCATTGGTGAACTTGAAGGCGTTGCCGCCGAGGTTGAGGAGGATCTGCCGGAGGCGTCCCGGGTCCCCTCGAACCCATTGGGGCACGACCGCGGCCACCTCCCATGTGAGACTCAGGCCCTTTTCCTTCCCTCGAGGGCCGAGCATGTCGGCCACCGTCTTGACCAGCTCCCGGAGGTTGAAATCGACATCCTCGAGCTCCAGCCGGCCCGCCTCGATTTTAGAGAGGTCGAGGATATCGTTAATGATCCGAAGGAGCGCCTCGGCGCTGTCATGAACGACTTCCACCAGCTCGTGCTGTTCGGCGTTCAGAGGGGTCTGGCGGAGCAGCTCGGACATCCCCAGGATGCCGTTCATGGGGGTCCGGATCTCATGGCTCATGTGAGCCAAAAACTCGCTTTTAGCCCGGCTGGCCGCCTCGGCCGCCATCTTGGATGCCTCGCTCTGGCGGAGCGCTTCCTTCGCCCGCTGCCGGCTGTCCATGATGTACTGGGCGTTGGACCCGAAGATGAGGAACAAGCACAAAGCGATCACCCGGGTCCAGATTTCGTCCGTCTCGATCCCCACCAGCCCGGTCATGAAGTCCCCGTGGCCGAATAGAAAGAAGTTGACCAAGGCTTCCAGGACCCAGTAGCAGCCGGCCATCCCCACCCCGATGAGGACCATCTGGGACCGCTGGATGAATGAGTCCCGGCCGGTTCGACTCATTTTCCCCCGTCGATTAAGGCCCGCCGGAGGGTATCCAGGGCGGTGGCGGCGAACAACCGCTTGTTCATGGTCCGGGAGTAGGTGGACAGGGTGTGGCGTCGGCCGCTGGCCCCGTCGGGACCGGCGATCCCGATACAGACGGTGCCCACCGGCTTTTCCGGGCTTCCCCCGTCGGGACCGGCGATCCCGGTGGTCGAAATCCCGTAATCCGCTCCGGCAACCCGACGAACCCCTTCAGCCATTTCCCGAGCGGTTTCCTCGTGGACGGCCCCGCACCGGTCGAGGGTCTCCGATGAGACCCCCAGGATCTCCACCTTGGCCGCGTTGGCATAGGTCACCGCCGACAGAAGAAACCAGGCCGACGCCCCGGGGACTTCGGTGAGCTGATGGGCGATCAGCCCGCCGGTGCAGCTTTCGGCAATCGCCAGGGTGGCCCCGGCTCGTTCCAGGAGCGCCCCGGTTTCAGCGGCCAGGGTTCGGCCCGTCGTCGAAAAGACCCGGACGCCCAGCCGCCGCCGGACCTCGGCTTCGGCCGCCGCCAGGCTCCGGTCCACCGATCCGGCGTCCGGACCGCTGGCGTAGAGCCGGACGGCGATCACCGGAAAGGATGCCCGGAGCCCCGGGGTGATCCCGGGAACAGCCGCCTCCAGCCCGTCCAGCCGCTCCCCCACCGTCGATTCGGGCAGGCCGAAGGTAGAAAGGGTTCGAACCGTCCGGACCGGGCGGCCCGGACCGAGAATCCCGGCCAGCCGGGGCAGCACCAGCTCCGACAGCATCCGGCGCATCTCGTGAGGCACCCCCGGCAGGCAGTAGAACCGGCACCGGCCCACCGTCAGAGCGAACCCCGGCGCGGTGCCCACCGGGTTATAGAGGGGTTCGCACCCCCGGGGCAGCCGGGCCTGCTTCTCGTTGGTCGAGCTCACCGGCCGGCCCCGGCGCCGGAAAAAAGTCTCGATGTCGGCCATGGCCTCCGGGTCGAGAACCCGGTCAACCCCGGCGACGGCCGCCGCCGCTTCGGCGGTCCGGTCATCGACGGTGGGTCCGAGCCCGCCGGTGACCACGGCGATGTCAGCCCGGTCCCCGATTTCCCGGAAGGCCGCGATCAGGGTCTCGATTCCGTCGCCCACGCAGAGGTGCCGGACCACCTCGACCCCCAGCCCCTCCAGGGAGTCGGCGATCTGGGCCGTGTTGGTGTCCACCAGGGCCCCGGTCCGAATCTCGTCACCCGTTGCCAGGATTTCGGCGATCATGCCACCGCCCCCTTTTCCTTGAGGATAATCCGGGCGTCCACAATGGCCGCTCCCTTCCGGTAGGCGATGACCGGGTTGAGGTCCATCTCCTGGATCTCGGGGTAGGACTCGATGAGCTCCGAGCACATCAGCAGGATGTTCTTGAGCGCCTTTTTGTCAGACGGCGGCTCCCCTCGGATGCCGTCGAGGATCGGGTAGGACTTGATGTCCTCCATCATCTTCCGGGCGGATCGATCCGAAATGGGCAAAACCCGAAACGAGACGTCCTTGAGAATCTCCACCATGATCCCCCCGAGGCCGAACATGATCACCGGCCCGAACTGGTCGTCGATCTTGGTGCCGATGATGACCTCCAGCCCCGACGCCACCATGGGCGCCACCAGGACCCCGCGGATGTCGGCATCCGGCGAGTATTTCCGGGCATTGGCCATGATCTCATCATAGGCCGACCGGACTGCCGCCTCGGATTGAATGTCCAGCCGGACCCCGCCGGCGTCGCTCTTGTGAAGGATGTCCGGGGAGACGATCTTCAGGGCCACCGGCCCGTCGATGGCCTCGGCCGCCGCCACCGCCGAGTCAGCATCGGAGGCCAGGGTTTCAAACGCCACCGGTCCCCCGTGGAGCCGGACCAGGTCCTTGGCCTCGTGCTCGAGGAGCACTCGCCGGCCGTCGGCGTAGGCCCCTTGGATGATCTCGTCTCCCTCGGGCCGGGCCTTGGCCCGCCAGTTGAAAACGAAGTTGGCCTTGGCGTGGTAGCCGCGAAGAAAGGTGCCGTACTCCGCCAGAACCCCCATCGATTTGCAGGCCACGTCCAGGGAATCGTAAACCGGGATGTTGTAGTACCGGAGCAGGTGGAGGGCATGGGGCCGCTCCGAGCTGTAGAGGCTATGGACCACGATGGGCTTCTGGCGCTTCCGGACCATCTTGCCCATCCGATGAGCCGCGTCCTCTTCCTTCAACGCCAGGCTTTCGGCAAAACGGATGCCGTAGCCGCCGAAGAGGCCCACCAGGAGAAGCCCGTTGATCTGGGGGTCCTTGAGGAGAATTTCGGCACAGTCGGCAAAGACGGTGGGATCGGCGTCGGTCCCCCCGGCCACGTCCACCGGGTTCCGGACCGTGGCCGCCCAGGGGAGGAGCTTCCGGAGCCTGGCCTGGGTCTTCTCCCCCAGCTCGGGGATCTTCACCGACAGGTCGGAGAGGACATCGGCGGCGATGGTGGCATGGCCCCCGCCGTCGGCCAGGATGGCCACGTTGTTGTTCTTCATGGGGGGCAGCGCGCTCAGGGTTTCGGCCGCCGGAAAGAGGTGGTCGGAGCGCTCGATGACGATGATCCCGGCCCGCTTAAAGGCGGTTCGGGCCACTTCGGAAATTCCGGCGAGGGCTCCGGTGTGGGAGCCGGCCGCCTTCTTCCCGGTTGCCGACCGCCCGCTTTTCAGGAGAATCACCGGCTTGACCAGGGTGGTCTTGTAGGCCTGCTGGAGGAATTTCCGGCCGTCCCGCATCCCCTCGACGTACATGAGAATGGCCTCCGTGCCCTTGTCCTTTCGGAAGAACTCGAGATATTCGTGGAACTTGATGTCGGCCTCGTTGCCGACCCCGACGTAGTAGGAAAAGCCCTTCTGGCTCTTGAGCTTCGCTTCGGTGATCAGGGTCAGGGCCATGTTGCCGCTCTGGGACAGGAGAGCGATGTCGCCCACCGGGGCGTTTCTGAGGCCCACCAGGTTGAGCCGGTCCCGGAGGTTCATAATCCCCGAAGTGTTGGGGCCGATGAGCCGGATGTCGTACCGGGTCGCCGTCTCCACGACGGCCCTCTGGAGGTCGGCCCCCCGACCGCCGATCTCCCCGAAGCCGCCGGCGATGATGACCGCCCCTTTGACCCCCTTTTTTCCGCAGTCCTCGAGAACGGCGGGGATGGTCGATGCCGGAGTGGTGATCAGGGCCATGTCCACATCCCCGTCGATCTCCGAAATGCTCCCGTAGCATTTGAACCCGAGGACGCTCTTTTCCCTCGGGTTGACCGGGTAGATGTAGCCCTCGTACTGTTCGTCGATTAGGGTCCGGATGGCCTGATATCCCCGTTTGGTCTCGTTTTTCGACGCGCCGACAATGGCCACCGAGCCGGCGTTTAAAATCTTGTCCAACGGCATGGAATCATTCTCCTCGCTTACGGGTTTCAAAGGCCGCAAGCGACTGTTCCCGTTCCTGAGTAGATACGCAGGCCAGGCAGGCCTCGACCTCGTAGTCCATCAGAGCGTCCAGGCTCACCTCGCCGGCCATGAGCAGCCCCCGCTTGATCATCCGGATGGAAAACGCGGAGTTAGCGGCGATCTTGGCCCCCATCTCCCGGGCCGTCGAAAGGAGCGAATCCGCCGGGACCGCCCGGTTGACCAGCCCGATCCGCTCAGCCTCCCGGCCGTCGATGTTTTCCGCCGTGAACAGGAGCTCCCGGGCCTTGCCCGGTCCCACCAGGTCCTGGATCAGCCGCATGGCCCCGCCGGTGACCGACGAGGTGACCCGGGCCTCGGGGGAGCCGATCTGGGCGTCTTCGGCGGCGATCCGGATGTCACAGGCCAGAGCCAGCTCATAGCCCGATCCCAGAGCGTAGCCGTTGATCGCCGCCACCGTGGGCTTGGGACATCTGAGAATCCGTCGGGAGCCTTCCTGGAGCTCGACAAGATAATCGCGATAGGCCTCGGCCGACCGGGTTTTGGACTCCTTGAGATCAGCGCCGGTGGAAAACGCCCGCCCCTCGCCAGTGAAGAGGATGACCCGGACCTCCGGATCGTTTTCGGCATCGGACAGAGCGGCGCCGATCTCCTCCCACATCCGTTTGTTCATGGCGTTCAAGACCCGGGGCCGGTGGAGGGTGACCGTGGCGATCCCTTCCGCCTTGTCGTATCGGATACACTCCCATGCCATTGTGGATCTCCTTAAAGCCCGCGTTCAGGCCCGCTGTCAAGCGTCGCCTGGTACGCTTGGTTGGGGTTCCTTTAGTCTTCTCCGTCCAAATCGAAATCGCTATCGAAATCCAAATCGCTATCGATGGCCGCAGCTTAATTCGGTTATGGGTTTCGGACGCTACCCAATCATCAATCACAAATCAAAAATCATCAATTATCAATTATCAACGGCCGCCGTGGATGACCAGCCGCTGACCGGGGTAAATGGGCTTCGACCGGCTCAGGTTGTTCCAGCGGATCAGGTCGGACAGGGCGACCCCGTAACGCTCGGCGATCCGGGAGAGGTTGTCCCCCCGGCTGACCACGTGGACCCGGCGGCCCGGCTCCCTCCGGCTGGTCGCCTCTTGCTCCGCCTCCCAGCGCCGAACGACTTCGGCAAACCGCTGGGAGAACCCCTTGCCGCTGCCCCGGGGGACCAGAAGAGAATGGGTTCCCACCGGCATGTCATATCCCCGGATCTCGGGGTTCAAGTCCTTGATCTTTTTGAAATAAGTGTTGGCCGCGTCGGCGATCAGCCGGATGGGGACCTCCTGGGGACACCGGACCTGGACCCGGTCGGCCGGGGCCGGGATGTAAAGATCTTCCGTGGTGAAGTGAAAGCCGTACTTCCGGGGGTTGGAAAGGATCAGCTTGACGGCCACGATCTTCAAGATGTGGCGCTGGGTCTCCTGAGGCAGGTAGAGGTGATAGAAGTTGTCGGTTCCCTGGCTCTTGATCCGCCGGCGCAGGCCGGCCTCACCCATGTTGTAAGCCGCCACCGACAGAGTCCAGGAGTTGAATTCCGCGTGGAGGTCCTGGAAGTACCGGATGGCCGCCAGGGTGGACGAGAAGATATTCCGCCGATCATCAAAATCCCGGTCCACCTTCAGCCCGTACCTGACCGCGGTGGACCGGATGAACTGCCAGTAGCCCACCGCCCCGGCGTGGGAGCCGATGTGGGGCAGCAGCGAGCTTTCCACCACGGCCGCATACTTGAGGTCGTCCGGCAACCCGTTTTCCCGGAGCATCTTTTCGATGTACGGCATGTATCGGCCGCTCCGCTTGAGCCAGAGGATGATCTGTGCCCGGTTCCAGACCGACAGGAGCAGCTCCTTTTCCAGACGCTCCCGGACCTCCGGCTCGTCAATGGGCACCCGCTCGCCGCAGAAGTCGATGGGACCTTTCAGCCGGATGGCCGAGATGAGTGAGGGAAACCGGGATGGGTCGGTGATCTCGTCGGCCCCCTGGCCGGCCGCCCCGGCGGGCAGGGCGAGGACCCCACAGCAGAAAATCAGGATCGGCAAGTATCGCATGGTGTGCTCAGTCTCTCGGGTGAGGGTTACCGCTTATCGTGCGGGGCCAGTCCTTACCACATCATCGGACCTTTCTCAAGTCGTTCAGGAAATCTTGGGCATCAAAGCCCAACGGATGACCCAGGTATCCGCTTCAGGCTCCCGGTCGAGACCGACGATCCCGCCGTTTTGAAACTTGAAGACCGGCCGGTCGCTCGTGCCGGTCACCAGATAGGCCGCGAGCTTTTCCATGAACGGCAGATGCCCCACGTACATCCGGCTCGATGCCGGATCGAGCCCTTCGGCAAAAGCTTCGACATCGTCTAAGGGTCCCATGCCGTCGGCGGCCGACGTGCCATCGGCAGGGGCCAGGGCCTGATCAAAAATTTCGGCGGTCTGCCTGGCCCGGGTCTTGCCGCTGTGGACGATGCCGGTCACCGGGACCCCGTACCCTTCGGCCACCGTGGCGATCCGCTCCACCTCGTTTCGGCCCTCGTCGGACAGGCCCTTGTCCGGATCGACGTCCTTGGGTCGGTTTTTACCATGCTGAACGAGATAAATCGACATAAAGTTGACCTCCTCTCCTTGTCATTTCCATCAAGACCCGTTATATTGAGCCCTTTTTTTTATCTCATGCTCGCATTGTATCGGAAATACGAGCCCATTGCAAATAATTGTCGGAAAGGTCATTGATCATGAGAATTGTAACACGAGCGGATTTTGACGGAGTGGTCTGTGCCGTGCTGCTCCGGGAGGCCGAGCCGGTGGAGGGTCCGGTCAAGTGGGTGGAGCCCAACGCGATGCAGAAAGGAGATGTCGTTATTCAGGCCGGGGACATCGTGGCCAACCTCCCCTACCATCCCGCGTGCAGCCTCTGGTTCGACCACCATTATACCAACCAACAGGAATCGTCGGTGCCCGGCGGCTTCTGGATCGCCCCTTCGGCCGCCAGGGTGATCTTCGACCATTACGTGGAGCGCTTCACGCGGGACTACACCGAGCTGGTCCGCCAGGCGGACAAGATCGACTCGGCGGACCTTACGCTCGAAGAAGTCCGCCATCCGGAAAACCACCCTTACATCATCCTGTCCATGACGTTGAGCAGCACCCAGCCGGAGGAGGAGCCCTACTGGAACCGCATGGTGGATCTTCTGGCCGACCACCCCATCACCGCCGTGATGGGGGACCCCGAAGTCCGGAAGCGGTGCGAGACCGTGGTGGCCAACAATCGGGCCTACCGGGACCACCTCACCTCCCACACCCGCCTGATCGACCACGTGGCGGTGACTGATTTCCGGAAGCTGACCCCGGCCCCCTCCGGAAACCGGTTTCTCGTCTATTCCCTCTTCCCCGACGCCAACGTCCACGCCCGAATCCGGCACGATCCCGAAAACCCGGACAAGATCATCGTCAACGTCGGCCACAGCATCTTCAATCGGACCTGCCAGGTCAACGTGGGCCTGATGCTCTCCCGCTTCGGCGGCGGGGGCCACGCCGGCGCGGGCTCCTGTACGGTGCCGGCCGAAGGAGCCGACGGGGCCATCGACGAGATCATCGAAACCCTCCGGAAAAACGTCAAAAACGATTGATTCAAAGGGGCGGCGGGCGGGTTCAGACCCGGCCGGCGATGATCCCGCTGTCGTTGGTGCCCCGGAAGTCAAGCCGGTGGATCTCCCCGGCCCCGGCCGCTTCGAGCATCTTTCGGATCTCAGCATCCGTGTAAGCCCGGCCCCCGTCGGTGCCCAGGAGCATGTTGAGGGAGAAGAGGGCGGGAAAGGCCGGCCGGTCCCCGCCGTCGTCCAGGATGAAGTCGTGGACCAGAATCACACCGCCCGGCATCAGGGCTTCGGCGGCCTTCCGGATGATCATCTCCGCCCCGGCCGGAGACTCCCCGTGGAGGACATGGGAGAGCCAGGCCGCGTCGAACCCGCCCGGCACGGGGTCCTCGAGATAGCTGCCCCCGACAAAGTCGATCCGGTCGGACAGGCCGAACCGGGCAATGGTCCGTTCCGCAAAAGGTCGAGTGGTGGGCAGATCGAAGACCGTGGCCCGCAAATCGGGGTTCTCCCGGCAGAAATGGATGGAGTATGTCCCCGGTCCGCCGCCAAGGTCCAACAGCCGGGTCCGGTCGGAAAGGTCCACGGCGGCGACCACCTTCGGGGCCAGGCTCATGGCCAGGTTGAACATCCCCATCAAAAAGCTCTCCCGACGCTCCTCATCCTCGAATGAGGCCCGGGGCCGGACCGGCCGACCCGTCCGGACCGACTCATCCAGCCGGGCCCACGATTCCACCAGATGATGGTGATGGCGGATCATGTAGCCGATGTAGCCCTCCGCGTCCCGGCAGAGGTAGGCCCGGGAAGCGTCGGTGTTCCGGTATCGGCCGTCCGACTTGACCAGCAGCTCCATGCCGGCCAGACCGTTGAGGAGGCGTTCGGTGGGGTCCGCGACCGCGCCAATGGCTTCAGCAACTTCGACCGCCGTCAGCTCCCCATCGCCGATGATGCTGAAGACGTCCAGGGAGACCCCGGCGTGGAGGGTGGCGGTCTTCCAGTAATATCCGGAGGTTTCCAGGAGAGTGCCCGGAGTCCAGGCGGAGGGGGTATCCATGAATTCAAGCTCCTTTCAGTCGAAAATTAGCGCTTATGGGGGGACATTCAAGGACGTTAAGGGACCGATGGGACGGGTTGATTCCCGTGCGCGGGGCAGTCTGGAGCGGATCGGCCGATTAGGGTCGCCCCAGGGAGCGCCACTCGCCGGTGCGCCAAAGCCCCGAAGGGGCTGAACATACCAGATCGGGGCAACGCCCCGGTGTCGGGGGCCGGTTTGGCCGCGAGTTGCCGAAACCATGATCAAGGGCGATCCATCATTTCAAGCTCTCTACGATTCTCAATCAGCATTTCATACAAACCGCCCCATATCATGTAATCCTCTTCATCCCCGATGTCCCCATCTCGAAATCGCCGGTAGAAGGATTCCGTGGTCATTCCGTATTGATTTTCAAACTCTTGAAGGTCTTGTTGGATTTGGTAATCGCCCGCCGGATCTCATCAATTCGGTGCATGGCCATCATTCCTTACAACATGCTCGTTTAAGAGCTCAATGCAGAAATCCCGATTGACCGCCGCAAAGCGCCGTGGATAAAGAGCCCGGTCTTCAACCCGGAATCGACAAACTATCATGGTCCCCTTCCCGGAACAAGCCTTATGAAGTTTAAAGCGTGGTTCGCGGCAAAATCCACACTTCAAACTTCAAACTTCAAACTTCACAATTCCCACCTTGAAATCCGCCCCCCGTCGGGGTAAGAATGGAATTATCGGAGTCTTGGCGGGCGGTCCGCCCGCCGGATCATCCACAATCACCAGACGGAAAGGGAGCAAAGCCGACAATGGTTGAAAAGGTCATCATCATGGGAGCGGCCGGGCGGGACTTCCACAACTTCAACGTCTATTTCCGGGGGAACCCGCGCTACCGGGTGGTCGCCTTTACCGCCACCCAAATCCCGGACATCGAGGGCCGGTGCTATCCGCCGGAGCTGGCCGGGCCCGAGTATCCCGACGGCATCCCCATCTATCCGGAGACGGAGCTGACTCGACTCATCAAAGCCCACCGGGCCGATCTCGTGGCGTTCTCTTACAGCGACGTGCATCATCTCCAGGTTATGCACAAGGCCTCGATGGTCATGGCCCATGGCGCCGATTTCATCCTCCTCGGGGCCACCTACACCATGCTCAAGTCCAAAAAGCCGGTGGTGGCGGTCTGCGCCGTCCGGACCGGCTGCGGGAAATCCCAGACCACCCGCGAGGTCTGCCGGATCATCGCCGAGACCGGCCGCTCCGCCGTGGTGGTCCGTCACCCCATGCCTTACGGGGACCTCACCGCTCAGGTGGTCCAGCGGTTTTCCGACTACGCCGATTTCGACCGCTACCACTGCACCATCGAGGAACGTGAGGAGTACGAGCCCCTGGTGGACCGGGGGATCACCGTCTTTGCCGGGATCGACTACGCCCGGATTCTGGCCGAAGCGGAACGGGAGGCCGACATCATCGTCTGGGACGGCGGGAACAACGACACGCCCTTTTTCCACCCCACCGTCCACATCGTCGTCTTCGACCCTCACCGGGCGAACCACGAGCGGCTCTATTACCCCGGCGAGACCAACATGATCATGGCCGATATCGCCGTCATCAACAAAGTCGATTCCGCCCCGCCCGGCGGCCCGGGAACCGTCTCGAACAACATCTGGCACTACGCCCGCGACGCCGACGTCGTTATGGCTGAATCGGCGGTCCTGGTGGATGACCCGGACCGGATCCGGGGCCGGTCCGTCCTGGTGGTCGAGGACGGTCCCACTCTGACCCACGGGGAGATGATGGACGGGGCCGGCGTGATCGCCGCTGAGACCCACGGCGCCGCCCGCCTGGTGGACCCCCGGCCCTATGCGGAGGGCTCCATCCGGAAGATTTTCAACGAGTACCGCCACATCGGCAAGGTTCTCCCGGCCATGGGCTACAGCCCGACCCAGATCGGGGAGCTCGAGGCCACCATCAACGCCGCCGACTGCGACCTCGTATTGTTCGCTACTCCGGTGGACCTGGGCCGGCTTCTGCGGATCAACAAGGAGACGCTCCGGGTCCGCTACGAGTATCGGGACCACGGGAATCCCACTCTGGCCGAAGCGCTGACGCGGCGCCTGACGGAGCTCGACGCCCATGGCCGCCCCTGACGCCGACCGGCCCATACTCCTGGTGGCTTTAGGCGGCAACGCCCTCATCCGAAAGGGTCGGACGGGCACGGTGGCCGATCAGCTCGAGACCCTCCGGGCTCCCATGCGGCAGATCGCCCGGCTCTCCAAACATTACCGGATCATCATCACCCACGGCAACGGCCCCCAGGTGGGCAATCTCCTGCTCCAGCAGGAGAGCTCTCCGGAAGTCCCGCCCCTGCCCCTCGAAATCCTGGTGGCTCAGACCCAGGGCCAGATCGGCTATATGATCGAATCGACCCTGGACAGTGAGCTGATGGCCCTCGAGATCGCCTACCGCCCGCTGGTCAGCCTCATCAGCTACGTGGTGGTTGACCCCGGCGACCCGGCGTTCGACCGTCCCGAAAAGCCCATCGGCCCGGTGCTCTCCGAGGCCGCCGCCCGGTCCGTGCCCTACCCCACCGTCCGGACGGCCCGGGGCTTCCGCCGGGTGGTGGCATCTCCCCGGCCCCGGACCATCGTGGAAAAGCGGGAGATCCGGTCCCTCATCGAGTCCGACTTCATCGTGATCTGCTGCGGGGGCGGCGGGATTCCGGTGGTCCGGGAGGGCCGGGCGTTTTCCGGGGTCGATGCGGTGATCGACAAGGACCTGGCCAGCGCGACCCTCGCCGGCGAGGTCGGGGTTGATTTCTTCCTGATCGCCACCGACGAGGCCGGGGTTTACCGGGATTACGGAACCGAGAACGCG
This sequence comes from uncultured Desulfobacteraceae bacterium, assembly GCA_964396575.1. Classification (GTDB taxonomy): domain Bacteria; phylum Desulfobacterota; class Desulfobacteria; order Desulfobacterales; family JAABSP01; genus CAYNGG01. The sequence goes on from CAYNGG010000080.1 coordinate 12,320, forward strand.
ACCCTGATCCGGAGTCTGTCGGTGGCTGAGGCGGAGCGGTTGCTGGCCGACGGCGAGCTCCCGGCGGGCTCCATGGGCCCGAAGGTGGACGCCGCGGTCCGGTTTCTGAAGGCCGGCGGCGGCCGAACGGTCATCACCGCCGTGACGGCCATCGA
>CAYNGG010000081.1:0-12377 GCA_964396575.1 uncultured Desulfobacteraceae bacterium
TGATGGCCAAAGCTGGCCACTCTTTAATTCATGCGTCAGCACTGTCAATCGGGTCGTAATTTTGCTGAAGCCGTTCCGTGGTGATAGGTTTCAGTCTTTCATGGATGGCTTTGACCATCTCACTTTCAATCAGCCGAGCCGGACCGTATCCGACATCCTCATCACCGGCGGTTTTGCCGCCCACCGTGAGAAAATCCATGGGTGGCTCAGCATAAAATTCCGTTTTGTTCAGGCAATAGCGAATTCCATGCCAGGCTTTATCGAGATCAACGCTGAGCTTTTCACCTTCCGCCAGGCCCAGGTCTTCCACGGGCTGTTGATCTCCGGAACCCTTTTTGCCGAATAATCTCGAGAAAAAGCCCATCTTGGACCGTTGCTCCAGGACATCCCGATAGAGATCGGGATCATCGACGGCAATCAGCTTCCGGATCAGGATCGGGGATTCGAGAATCCGCCGGATATTTTGATCCGAGACGCCGTGAAGCGCCAGAATCATGCCCATGAGCTATTTCATTCCGACCCGCTAGAACGGCCAGAACTGGTTGTCGTGCCAGATCTGCTGGGTCAGCTCCCGGTCCATGTCCACCAGGAAGCTCAGGTGCTCCCGCTCCCAGCGGGCAAGCCACGCATAGAGGGCTTTTTCCTCGGGGTCAACAGCCGACGTGGCCCGGCCCTCGTAGAGGTCCACGGCGCGCTGCTCCATGGCGATGGCCGCTGAGATGGCCGCGGCCTCGAAGTCGGCGGCGGCGATCTGGCCCCGCATCTTCTCGCCCAGGACCGCATCGGCCGCCCCGCTGCCGGCGTCGGCGGTGAAGGCGTCCGGAGCAAACCGGCCGTTGGCCTGATAGGCTTTGTACTGGTCGGAGAGGACTCCGATATGTTTGGTCTCCTCGTCGGCCATGATCTGGAAAAAGCATTGGACGGCGCTGTTGTCCGTCTCCGAGGCCACCTTCCGGTAGAATGCCTGGCCGCGGCGCTCCAGGAGAATGGCTTCCTTGAGGATATCGAGGGTCTGATCGTCGGTCTGGGTCATCCGTTCACGCTCCTTGTTGCGGGGGTCAGAAAAAAGCTTCAGAATAGACGTGGGAGCCGGGGCATCGTTGATCCAGGATGTGGATGGCATCCCGGATCATCTCCCCCCGGCCGCAGAGATAGATGTCGTAGATGTTCGGGGTCAAGCGGTCGGTCAGATAATCCGTGACCCGGCCGAAAAAGGCATCCGCCACCGTTCCCGGGCCCGCTGCTTCGGACAGGCACGGGACATAGCGATCGACTCGCTCCCGGAGTAGGTCGGCGTAAACCAGATCAACGGGCGACCGGACTCCGTGGAGCAGGGTTACGCCCTTCACGCCGGATCGGGCCATGGCGACAAACGGGGCCACCCCGGCGCCGGTGGCCACGAACACCGCCGGCCGGTCGGAGGGCCGGAACACGAAATACCCATACGGGCCGGTCATCCACGGGGTTGAGCCCACGGGCATTCCGGCCAGAGCCGCCGAAACGCCACCTTCCCCGACTCGACGGATGCAGAGGGCGATCTGGGGAGCGGTCGGTGAGGTGACCGGGGTGTAATGCCGCTCCCGGCCATCCACGTCCAGTCGGATGGACTGGCCCGCCTGGAAGTCAAATCCGTCAGGGCGTTCCAGACGGATTTCGTAGAACCCCGCCGAAAGCCATCGCCGGGCCACCAGGCGGACCGGATGCCGGGTCAGGTCGGCCACGTCACGTCCTCACGGCCGGCGAGCCGATTGATATGCCGGGCCAGGACAAACAGGTAGTCCGACAGCCGGTTCAGGTAGATCATGACGGTCTCCCGGGGGGTCGAGCCGCTTTCCGGATCGGCCGCCACCAGAGCGACGGCCCGGCGCTCAGCCCGCCGGCAGACGGTCCGGGCCAGGTGAGCCACGGCCGCGGCTTCGTCCCCGCCGGGCAGGATAAACCGTCGCAACGGGGGCAGGTCATCCGTCATCCGGTCAATGGCCGCTTCGAGGTTGGCGATCCGGGCTTCGGGAAAGGGCGGCAGGGACCCGGCCGCCGGCGATGTCGGGGTGGTGGTGAGCCAGGACCCGGCGCTCAAAAGGTCGCCCTGGACCGTTCGGATCTCGGTGGCCAGCCCCTCGGCCGGTTCAGGAAGACGCGAGACCAGAAGCCCCAAACAGGCGCTCAGCTCGTCCAGGTCCCCGCAGGCCGACAGGCGGAGGTCGTGCTTGTCCACCCGTTCGCCGCTGAACAGCCCGGTCCGCCCCCGGTCGCCGGTGCCGGTGTAGATCTTCATGGGGCCTCTCCGGCCAGCTCCCGGAGCCGGTCCGATACCCGCCAGGTCTTGAGCAGAGCGGCCACCTCGGGCGGGACCATCGACTCCCAGTCATCCCCCCGGATCATCCGGTCCCGGATATCCTCTCCGCTGATCCCCTTTTCCGATGGGGGAACCTCCCAGAGGACGTGGACCGTGAGCCCGAGGGACTCGAAGTAATCCCGCTTTTTCCGCCCCCAGTCGTCGTAGATGGTCAGGAAAAAGGCGGCGTCCAGGGGAACATAGTATCGGTAGCGGTCCGGAAAATTGATGGGCAGGGGAACCACCGAAAAGGCTTCCAGCCCCACCCCGGCGCCCACCAGGGCCGCCCGGACCAGACAATAGCGCTCGTAGTAGGTCAGGGGATTGGCGGCGGGCCGGCTCCGGTCGGGGTCGGCCGGGTCCGACGCAGTCAGCTCCGGGTCCGGGTTGGTGATCCCCACCACCAGGTGGCGGCATTGGCCCATCCCGGCGAGCAGATAGCGGATATGGTCGTTGTGGAGAACCTGGAACCGGCCGTGGATTACGCCGGTGTCATGGGCGGGGGCGACCGGCCGGTCGGCCTTACTATGGTCGGGCATGGTTTAGCTCCCCCTATCTCAGCCGGAACGGCTCGTAATCCCCGGGCCAGTAAGCCTGATCGTCGGGGGTGTCCATCAGCCCCCGGAGCTTTGCCCGGTCGAGGTGGCTCAGGATCAGGTAAATCAGCTCCCGGCCCCGGAGCAGCCCCATGGCCCCGGTTGCCGCACTCACTTCGTCAAACCGGTCCACGGCGTCCCGGCGGACTCCCCGGCCGGAAAAGAGCAGCGGGACCGGCTCCCCCGAATGGACCAACGGGCCGGCCGATGGCGTGGAATGATCGGCGGTGACCGCCAGCAGGACCTCCGGGTCGTCTGCCAGGGCGTCCACCGCTTCGCCGATCCCCTCGTCCAATGCTTCGATCACCCGACGTTTGGCTTCGGGGTCCTTGGTGTGAGCGGCCTGGTCCGGGGTTTTGGTGTGAACGTGGATGAAATCGTACCGGGCCAACAGCTCCCGAGCGGCGCGGAGACGGTCAGCGATGTCGGCGCCGGGCTGGTCGGTATCGGCGACCTCGCGGAAGTCGAGCCCGATATAAGCGCAGAGCCCCCGGTAAACGGCTCCCGACGCCACCGATACCCCACAGAGGCCGTAGCGCTCACGGAAAAAGGGAACTGTTTTGAGCCGACCGGCCCGCTGGGTCACCAGGCCATTGACCGGCGGCTGATCCGCCTTGGCCCTCGCCCGGTTGACCGGGTGGCTCGACAGGCGGTCATAAGCCGAACGGAGAAAGTCCTTCAATGCCCGAACCGTGTTCCGGGTCGCCGGGTCCTTCTGGTGGCTTCGCCAGGGCTTGAGCTCCGGGAGCGCCCGGCCCGCGATAATGGGGTCGGTATCCGTGAAATAAGGGGAGACATCGCCATGGAGGGTCAACAGGCCGAAAACCCCGGCCGTCGGGTGAAACCGGATGGCGACCTCCCGGCCTTCCAGCTCGTTGAGCGCCCCCTTCAGCTCGGCGAGCTCCTCCGGGTCGGCATCCACCCGGTCTCCGCTCAAGATCAGATGGTTGTCCTGTTCGGCCAGAGCGGCGAAATGGGTCAGGACGGCGACGTCATCGCTCTCGAAAGGAATTCCCGCCCCGAGGGCTTCCAGAGCCCCCCGGCCGGGAAACTCCTCGTCCGCGTATCCGAACATGGCAAAATGAGCCGTCTCGCTGGGCAGCGCCTGGCCGACGGATGCGGCATGATAGAGGCCATTGGCCCCCCGGGCCGCCAGGCGGTCGAGCACCGGGGTCCGGGCCGCCTGGAGCGGCGTCCGGCCGTCCAGGGAATCATAAGAGCGGTCGCCCAATCCATCCAGGAGGATGAGGACGCATTTCCGACATTGCTTACAGGATATCATTGACAAGCTCGATGTCCCCCCGATCCGGAATTGATACAAGCAATTTGATTTCTGGCGCCATTTAAGGCCATTACACACGGCATCATGTGCATCGCATCTTCATATATATAGCACACTTTCACCATGCGGTAAACTCGGCATCGGCCGGATCATGAGCCACGAACGGGCATGGGCTTCGGTGGGCATCAAGCCGACGAGCCGGTCCGAGCCGTGCCTCCGGCCTTCACCGCCAGCCGGACGGCATAAGCCACAACGGCCACGCAGACGGCCAGGGCGAGGACAAAAACCACCAGGGTCGAGTATTCCCCGGTCACCGTCAACTCCGACGGGGAATAGTACGGGGAGAGATAGGCCGACCGGACCAGATCCCGGATCACCACCATGACGCCCACCAGCCCGAGGGTCGCGCCCACGGTTCCCCCGACGCTGCCCCGGATCGACAGGACCAGGGCCAGGGCGGTGAGGACCAGCCCGGCGACAAACAGCCCGGTGTGAAGGGTGCTCCCCCCCATGAACAGGAGGAGGATCGGCCGGGGAAGGCTCATCTGAAACCAGAACCCGATCACGATCTGGACCAGGGTGGCGTAGGTGAACCAGGCGAGACCTTCCCGGACGGTCTCCGCCGCGCCCGCTTCTCCCCGCCGCCGACGTCTGGCTCCCATCACGGCCACGAACAGACCCCCGACCGCCAGGGATGCGGTCATGAAATGGAGGTACCGGGGAATCAGGGTGGGGTCCGAGAAGTCCAGGAAAGTCCCCGACCGGTTCTCGAAGTATCCGGTCCAGGCCTCGGGCCGGAGCATCAGGGTCATGTTGTGAGTGAAGAGAAACCCGATCATCAGCAGGATCACCACCGCCGTCCCGATCACCACCGACCGACGGTCGGCCAGGTCCGAAAACCGGAGATTGTAAAAATAGGCGGCATAGTAGGCGACGATCAGCATGGGGATCACCAGCATCCAATAGACCGCCATGAGCTGGGAGCTGACATACATGAACCCGCCATAGAGGACCTGGAGAAAGAGGAACGGGGCCACCCCGAAGTTGACGGCAAAGGCGATGACAAAGGTCAAGGTTCCGGACAGGTCCCGTTCGGCCGGCGTAGGCGCCGTCGGCCGTTTGATGGCGGAAACCCAGGCGATCACCCCGCCGCCCACCATCACGTTCATGAGCAGGAGGTGGACCGCGAAAGTCACCAGGAGAAAGGCTTCAAACCAGCCCCAGGGGACCGGAATCACGCCGGGGGACGGGACAAGCTGGGATGGATCCATTTTAAGCTCCTTCCATCGGCCGAACGGAGAACCAATCACTTTGTGTCTCCGTGGCTCTGTGCGATAAATGGAGATGTCGGATTGAACGGCTATTGGGCATTGATGCCCGCCAGAGCCCGCCGGGCCAGATCGCCCACGGGATAGCGGTTGAACGCATCGTCTTCGTAAATCTCCACTATTGCCGGGTCGCCGTCAAGGGATTTCAAGGCTTCGACCAGCCGGGCGTCCACCAAGGGGAAGGCGGCCCAGGCCGCCAGCCCCCGGAGCGGGGCCTCGTCAGCACCCAGAAAATCCCGGAGGCCGGGGACCGTGGACCGGACCGCTTCGGGCCGCGATCGGGCCGCCCGGCCGATGCCCCAGAGCACCCCCCGCTGGAGGATCGGGTGCTCGATGAAATTCCCCTCCGTCATCAGGTAGGAGACGAGGATTTGGGCGAATTCATCGGCGATACGCCGGCTTCGGGCCACGATCTCGCCCATGGCTTCGGGGGAGCCCCAGCCGATCCCGCCGGACTCGTCATTCAGGCTCCACATCAGCCGCCGCATGATCACCCGGGCGGATTCCATCTCGGATTCGGCCAGCTCGGCGACCACGGCGCCCATGGCGGTCACCGCCCGCCATCGGACCCAGGGGTTCCGGTTGTTGAAAAACCCGAAAAGCGGGTTGACCGCCCGGCGGGCCGGGACTTCCAGGATCTCCCGGATCGCCGCCTGGAGGTCGTCTCCGGCCAGCAACCGCTCCATCCGGGCCTTGAGCGCCCGGTTGCCCATCCGGGCGGTCATGATGCCCTCCGGGGCGATGACGCCAGGCATGGATCGGCAATGCCGTCGATCCACCTGAGATCTTCAGCTCTCGAGGGCGGTCTATACTTGATGCTCCGGCTATCGGCCACCGTCCTTCCTCCGGGTTGAACGCAGTGTTTGGCTGAGGCGTTTGATCCGTCTGTAAATCTAACCGCTTTTACAATATCCGGAGGCTTGACGCAAGGGGTTTCCAGCTTTCCCGGCATCCATTGCGAGTCCGTTTTCGCTTCCGCCCGGCCGGCGGGATCACCTTGCGCGGATTCGGATATCATATTATGGTTGTCAATAGCAGCGTAAACGGAGCCCCTGACCGATCACCATACCTCCCCACTCAAAACAGCGAGGCTCACCATGTATCTGGCACGCGAGCGAATCAACGGAATGTTAAGCTACTTCATCCGGGAGTCCTATCCGGACGGCGAGGTGATGCGGAGCCGGGAGCTCTTCAGCCTGGGGCCGGACCCCACCGCTTACATCGTCTATCCGGGCGGCAACGCATATTACGTTGACATGGACCTTGAAGCCGAGGTCCGGTCCCGGAAGCCCTTGGGCCCCATCTACGAGCAGCTCGAAGAGATCCTGTGGATCTTTGTCCACCCCGAGGTCCGCCATGCCGTCGAGCCCTTCCGGCGCCGGGAAAAGTCGGTCAAGCGCGAGCGCCGGCGCCGCCATGAGACCCTCCACACCGACTTCCACCTCTTCGACAAGCGCCGGATTCACTATCTGAGGTTCGGCCAGATGGACCAGGGCCGGATCGGGTCGATCCCGGCCAAGCTCCTGAGAGCCCTCCACGGAAAATCCCGGGACGAGATCGAACAGTATTTCATCGAGCAGGAGCGAATCCTGCGGCCCCATGAGCGTAAAGCCTACATCTATGTCATTTTCGACTTGCAGAAGCATTTTACTCAGTTGATCGCCAAAAGCATGCCCCAGGGTCTGGACGAGGCGGAAGTCGAACGGCATTTCATCGAGGAGATCTGCCGGATCGACGCGGACGAGGGCTTCTGGGCCGGGCTGCCCCGGTCCGACCGGCTCCACGATTACCTGATCCGGTATGTGATCATGTTCTTTGACAGCGAGTACCCCCGGCCCAGCTTTTTGCGGGATTACATCCGGGAATTCATGGACCGCCGGCGGGATTTCACCCCGCCTCCGCCCCGGAGCCGGGTCAGCGTGGACGAGGCCGGCGAGGTCTTCGAGGTGGCCGCGGAAAAACTCAAGGTCATGAGCCGCCGGGAAATCACCCGGATTTACCGGCAACGGGCTCAGAGCCTCCACCCCGACAAGGGCGGCGACCCGGCGGTCTTCATTCGACTCACCGAGGCCTACCATTCCCTCATCCGAAAAACCCGGTAAGCGGCCCGAACGCCGGAAACCGTCCGGGCGGACGCGACGGGTCGCTTTCATCGCCTTCGGGCTCCTGGTGCTCATCCCGTTGGCCGCCTCTGTTTGGCTCACCGTCGCCCCTCCGGCTCTCGACCCCCTGATCCCGAGGGCCGAGTCGGCACTTACGGCTCTGCCGGGGGTGGAAGCGGCCCGGGTAGGAAAGATGCGGCTGGACTTTCCGGAAGGATTGACTCGCCCGGCCTTCCGGCTGTCCGAAGTCACCTTATCGGGCCGGGCCGCGGGGGCGACCGGCCGGTCGCCCCTGATGCTCCGCTGTCCCTCGGCGGTCATCTCCGTCCGCCCGGGTGACCTGATCGCCGGCCGGTTCTGGCCGGCCGCCGTGACCCTCCGGGCGCCGGTCCTCGAGCTGCCCGCCGGCCCCGCCCATGAAGCCGACTGGGGTGAGACCCTCGACCGGATGGCGGAGGGCTGGGCGGGGGCCTTTGACTGGACCCCCGGCCCGGCCGTGAGCGTCCGGGTGACCGACGGGACCTTGAAGGTCGGGGACCTGACCCTGGCGCTCCCCCGGTTGACGGTCCGTCGGGATGACCGGGACCCGCCCGGCCTGAGCATCAACGGGCGGTATCGCCATGCCGACCATGAGACGACCGTGGCCGTCGATCTGGTAGCGGGGGCCGGGACGGTCCGCCTGACCGGGTTTCGCCCCCGGGTCCTGACCGACTTCTCCCCCGGCCTGCCGGCGGTAGAGGCGCCCGGCCGGTCGCCCCTGTTTGTGTCGATCCCCTTGAAGGTCGATCTGACCCTTGTCCAGGATGCCGACGGCCGGTTGGCCGTTGACGGGTTTTCGGTGGATGGGAGTGGCGGGACTCTCCGGCATCCGTCCCTGGCGGCCCCCATCCCGGTGGCATCAATTGCCTGCACCGGCCGGGTCACCGACGGCCTGAAGACCGTCCATCTCGACACCCTGAGCCTCGACGCCGGCGGCCCTCGGCTGGTGGGTTCCGGGCGGTTGGACCGGACGGGGAGCCACTGGACCGGGCTCCGTTTGGATGCCGAAATCCACCAGCTCCCCCTGGACAAAGTCCGGATCTTCTGGCCCGAGGGGCTGATCGATCCGGTCCGGGAATGGATTCTCACGCATTTCAAGGCCGGGGGCGCCCCCCGGACGGAGGTCCGCCTGGCGCTAAATCGAAACGGGCCGACCCCTCCGCCGGCCGACTCGGTCTCCTTCCGAGTCCACTTCGACGGGGTCAGGCTAGACTACCACAATCCCCTCCCCGCCCTCCAAAACGGTCGGGGCGAGGCGATTTTTTCGGCCCATTCCGCCGACATCCGGGTGGACGCTGGAACCCTGGCCGATTCGGCAGTGGAAAAAGGACGGGTGGTCATCACCGGCTTTGCCCCGGATACTCCCCCCGCCATCGAGATCACCGGCGACATCCGGGGGCCGGCCGCGGATCTCCTGGATGCGGCCCGGTCCCTGTCGGCCGGCGGGGGGCTGGCCAAACTTCCGGTAACCGCCGGCGAGGCTCAAACGACCTTGTCGGTGGCGTTTCCCCTTGGAAAAGACTTCTCTCCGGACCGGGTTCGGGTCGGCGGGACCTCCCGGATTCAAAGCCTGGTGATCGATCCTTATTTTGGCCGGCGCCTGACGGAGGGCGACCTCCGCCTGAGCCTGGCCGACCGGCGGATCACCTTGTCGGGAAAGCTGATGGCCGGGGCCGTTCCGGTAACCGCCGACGGGGTTATCGGGCCGGACGCCGACGGCATCCGTTTGAGCGCCCGGCTGACCCCGAATGATCTGAGACAGTGGGGGGTTCCCTGTCCCGGCTTCGTGACCGGGAGCGCCGGAGCCACCGCCACCCTGACACCGCCCCTCGAATCCGGGGAGGTCCAGCTTCGGCTTGACCTGACCGACACCCGGCTGGCGCCCCCCCTGACTCGTTGGGAAAAGCCGGTGGGGGTCTCCGGAACCCTGGTGGCCCGGATGGTGCCGGACGACGGGCTCCGATTCCCCCAGGTCCACCTCTACGGGGACGACTACCACGTCATCGGCTACGGGAGCGTGTCCCAGGAATCCGAGCTCCACCTGACCCGGCTCCGGCTCGGCCGAAATGACCTCGCGCTCCACCTGACCCGCAAGCCGGAGGCGGGTTGGGACCTCTCCATCGAAGGCGCCGAGCTGGACGCGGCTCCGCTTTTCGAGACGGAATCCGTTCCCTCCGTCATCGATGATCTCGACGGAGCTCTGCGCTGCCGGGTTTCGACGGTTCACCTGGCCGGCGACGGTCACCTGGCCAATCTGACGGGGGACGCCCGTTTCCACGAAGGCCGGCCGACGGCGGCCCGGTTTGACGCCCGGCTGCCGGGCGGCGAATCAGTGACGCTCTCCCTGAACACCGATGCCGATGGGCGACGGTTGTCCGCCGACGCCGGGAACGCCGGGGAGCTGCTGAGGGTCCTTGGGGTCACCGAGTACCTGGCCGGCGGCCGGCTTCATTTGGGCCTGGCTCTATCGGCCGACGGTCCGAGCCGATCGGGGGAGCTGACCGTCGAGGATTTCACGCTCCTCAAGGCCCCGTCCGCCGTCAAAATTCTCTCCCTGGCATCCTTCGATGGCATCCTGGAGCAGCTTGAAGGGGGCGGGATTCCGTTCGACCGGTTGACGGCGAGGTTTTCAGAGGACGGTGACCGGCTGATCCTCGACGACGTCCGGATGGAAGGGCCGCCGCTGGGGATCACCGCCCGGGGGGAGATTGACCGGGCCGACGGCACCCTGACGGTGGAGGGGCTCCTGGTCCCGCTGAACGTCGTCAACCGGATCATCCGGACGATCCCGGTGGTGGGCAAGCTCATCACCGGGAAGGGGATCATCGCCGCCAGCTACACCCTGACCGGCTCCGTGGACGAACCCACGGTCCGGGTCAACCCCCTGTCAACCCTTCTGCTGGGGCCGGTCCGGGAGCTTTTCGATCGGATCGAAAACGGCACCGCTCCGCCGTCCTGAGTTGAAACCCCACGCCGGTTGTGGTATGGCCGAGCTTTCCGATGACGACCCCGTGCGGCGGGGGCGTAAGCGGGGAGCTGATTCCCAGGGGTGGAGGGACGCGGTGGACGACGCTTTAATCCGCAAGCTGAGCGCATTTCACATCTACGAGGGGCTCCGGGACGGCCTCAGTCACTTTTCCGGTCCCAGCCGGGTGGCGGTGATTTACGCCGTCCGGCCGGACGGACCGATCCGGATCTACGATCCCCAGAACCTCCTTCGGGGCCACGAGCCCAAGCTGGCCGAGCTCTACCACGAATCCGATCAGTGGCGCCGCCGGGGCCCCGCCCCGTCGGTTTTAGATGGCCTGACCTATCCGGTGCTCGACAAGAACCTGGGCCTGGCCGGCCTCATCTCGCTGGGGGGCTGGTCCCGGTCGGTCTATTACCAGATGTGGTTCACCGAGCATCACCCGGACATGTGCGCCATCGGGCCGACGGAGCGGTGGCTCGAGCACGCCATCTGGCTGATGTCCCACGACATGGTTTCGGAAAACACCCCCTACCTGGGCACCGCCGGCTACGTCCTCCAGGAATACGCCACCCACGCCGTCCGGGATCACATTGTCGATACGGTCAACCGGACCCTGGGCATGGATGTTCAGATGCGCAACTACCCCATTCTCGACGCGGTGATCGGGATCTCGAAAACCCGGGAGGAGGGGGCCTGGCCTTGGGGAACCATCGTCTTCATGCCGCCTCACCTGTTGCCGGAGGTGGCCTTTCTGGCCAAATTCCCGGCTTATGAGCGGCCCAACCTGGACCGCTTCAAGCATGTCCGCAAGCTGCTCCGGGCCGTCGAGGACGCCACCTACTACCTCATCTCCGACGGCATCTGTATCGCCGGGATCGGTAACGGCCCGCTGCCCCCCGGCCATCTGACGGCCCGGTTCCGCGGCGGCCACGGGTTTTTGAGCCTCAACGGAGAGACAATCTGCTCCTTTTTCGACGGCCGGTTCCACTCATCCACCCGAAAGGCCAACCTCGTGGAATTCGAGGAGCTCCTCCTGGAATCGGAGATGGATTCGGAGACCCGGCACGCCCTTTTCACCCGGGTGCTCGACCTCGTCCACGGGGCGGAAACCAACAAGCACGGCGCCACCCTGGTGATCAACCTGAGCCATCAGCCGCTGAAGATCGCCGGGCAGTACCTGGAAACCCCGCTCGACCTCCGGGAGCCCCGCCTCCTGGCCCTGACCGAGGCCCTTTCAGCTCTGGACGGGGCGATTCACATCGGCGCGGACCTCAAGGTCCACGGGTTTGCCTGCCTTCTGGACGGCCGGACCATTCCGGGGGAGGACCGGGCACGGGGAGCCCGGCTCAACTCGGCCCTTCGGTTTACCGCCGAGCACAAGGACGTGGTGGTGGTGGTGGTCTCCGCCGACCGCCCGGTCTCGCTGATCCAGGAGGGCGTGGAGCTCAACGCCCAGTGCCAGTGGAAACCGGTCTCCGCCTGTGTTCCGTTCCCCCCAACCCTGGCGGAATGGCTGGCACCGGACCGGATATGACGGGCTTGATCAACCTTTGGGCCCACCGAAGGTGATATCGAATGAAGGCGCAGGCCCCCGTGCCTGCCCAAAGCGGGCGGGACGCCCGCGCTCCCAGGAATACAGGGCGGCCACGGGGGGCCGCCCGATAGCTCAGGAGACGCCATGAATATCGCATTTATCGGGATGGGCACCATGGGCGCGCCCATGG
>CAYNGG010000082.1:0-3112 GCA_964396575.1 uncultured Desulfobacteraceae bacterium
CCACGCCATGGCGTGGCCGGGGGCCGACGCCGGATCTGGGTCCACGCCCTGTCGGTGGGGGAGACCCTGTCGGCGGTCCCCCTGGTGGCCGGGCTCCGGGATCGGCATCCGAAGGCGTCGCTGGTGGTTTCGGCTTCCACTCAGACCGGGTTCGACCTGGCCGAGGCCCGCCTGGCCCGATTCACCGACGCCCGGCTCTTTTTCCCGTTTGACCTCCTGCCCTCCGTCCGGCGGACCATCCGGCGGGTCGCCCCGGATTTGGTGGTCCTCGTGGAAACCGACCTCTGGCCCAACATCCTGGCCGATCTCGCCCGGCGGGGGGTGCCGGCGGTCCTGGTTAACGGGCGGCTGTCGGACCGGACCGCCGCCGGGTACCGCCGCCTGGCCGGGGTCATGGGGCCGGCACTGGCGAGCCTGTCGGCGGTCTGCGCTCAGTCGGCCGAAGACGCCCGGCGGTATGTCGCCCTCGGAGTCCCCCCGGATCGGGTGACGGTGACCGGGAGCCTCAAATTTGACATCGACGGCGAGCCGCTTACAGAGGCCGACAAAGGGGCGCTCCGGGAATTCTTGGGGGCCGGACCCGATGCTCGGGTGGTCGTGGCCGGATCTACTCACGAGGGTGAGGAGACGCTGCTGGCCGAAGCCTTTCACCGTCTGAAAGGGGACCATCCGACCCTCTTTCCGGTGGTGGTGCCCCGGGACCCGGCCCGAGCCGACGCCGTAGCCGGGATCTTTTCGGCGCGGGGCTTCCGGCTGGCCCGGCTCACCGCCATCGAAGCTGATCCCGCAACGGGGGCGATTGACGGGGTGGTGGTGGACCGGATCGGCCGGCTTCAAGGGCTTTACGGGGCGGCCGACGCGGCCGTGGTGGGGGGGAGCTTCGTCCCCCTGGGCGGGCACAACCCCCTGGAGCCGGCGGTCCTGGCCGTCCCGGTCCTGTTCGGGGCGTACATGGACGCCTTTCGGGAGATCTCGGCGTCGCTCCTGTCGGCCGGAGGGGCGGTCCGGGTTGCTGATGCCGCCGGGATCGTTTCGGTGCTCGGCCATTGGCTGGCCCGGCCCGAAGCGGCGAGGGCGGTCGGCGCGGCCGGCCGTCAGGCCGTGCTGGCCCAACGGGGGGCGGTGGACCGGACCCTGGCCGTGATTGACCGATGGGTTTGAATCGCGATCGGATCACCGGGGTCTTATGGTCACGGCCCGGCGAGACGCCCGCCCCGGTATTAGGAGCGGGGCTGCGGGCCTTGTCCATCGGCTACGGGGTGGCCGTCCGGCTCCGGGCCGGCCTCTACCGACGGGGCTGGCTGAAGGTCCGGTCCCTGTCCCGTCCGGTCGTTTCGGTGGGCAACCTCACGGTGGGGGGGACCGGAAAGACCCCGCTGATCCTCTATTTGGCCAACCACGCCCCGGCGTGGCGGGCGGGGTATCGGCCGGCGGTGGTCAGCCGGGGCTACGGAGGAAAAGCTCAGGCCGGCGGGGCGGTGGTGGCGGACGGTCAAGGGGGCCGGCCGGACCTCGGCGTGAAGGGAGCGGGGGATGAGCCGTTTTTGATGGCTCAACGGTTGAAAACGGTGCCGGTGGTGGTGGGGCGGGACCGGCACCGGGCCGGCAGCCTTGCCGTGGACCGGTTCGCCCCGGATTTGATCCTGCTGGACGACGGGTTTCAGCATCTCCGGCTGAAGCGGGATTTGGACATCGTTCTGGCTGACGCCCGCCGGCCCCTGGGCAACGGATATCTCCTGCCCCGGGGGCCGCTCCGCGAGCCGCCCACGGCCCTCGGCCGGGCGGATGGGGCCGTCCTGACCCGGTGCGATCGGGCCGACGACGGCGGGGCCGAGGCCGAGGCAATCCTCCGGCGGTTTCTTCCGGCCGGAGCCCCCGTCTTCAGATGTGTTCACCGCCCGGTCATCCGGTCGTTCCGCCGGGGGACCGAAAGTGCCTTTCCCTCGGCCCCGACCGCCGGCGAGATCCGGCGGCATCTGGCATCGCCGGAAATCAAGACTCTGGTCTTTTCGGGGATCGCCGACAACACCGAGGTCGAGCGGTCGGCGGCGGCCCTCGGGGCGACGGTGGCCGGGCGGGTCGGGTTCCCCGACCACCACGCTTACACCGGCGGCGACCTTTCGAAGGTGGTGGAAGCGGCCCGGAAGGCCGGGGCCGAAATCCTGCTGACCACCGAAAAGGACGCCGTCCGGCTGCCGACGGCCGAGCCCCTTCCCCTGGACTCCATTGTCATCGGCGTGGAGATCGATTTCGGGGCCCATGCGGCGCCCTTTTTGGATTGGGTCGAGTCCGGACTCATCTAAGGTGAATCAGGTGTCGATGTCGGCCTCGGCTTTAAGCAGGGGGATCACCGTTTGGATGTCTTCGGGCCGATCCACCCCGACCCCCGCGTATTCGGTGGGGACCACGTGGATGGGAATCCCGTTTTCCAGCAGCCGGAGCTGCTCGAGCTTTTCCGCTCGCTCGAGGTCGCCCTCGGGGAGAGCTGAAAACCGGCGGAGGGTTTCCATCCGAAAGGCGTAGAGGCCGATGTGGCCCATCCACCGGCCGGGGCCTCCCTCCCGAACCCAGGGGATGGGCGCCCGGGAGAAGTAGAGGGCCCGGCCGTCCGCGGCGGTCACCACTTTTACCCGGTCGGTCCGGCGGGCCGCATCCGCCGGGATGGGGGCCGCGAGGGTGGTCACCCGGACGGCGGGGTCGGAAAAGGGGCCTACCAGAGCCGAGAGCATGGCCGGGTCCAGGGCCGGCTCGTCCCCCTGGATGTTGACCACCACGGCCGTTTCGGGGACGCCCAGGGCTTCGGCCGCCTCCAGGACCCGGTCGCTGCCGGAGAGGTGATCCACCCGGGTGAGGAGGGCCGGAACCCCCAGGGCCTCGGCGGCCAGGAGAATCCGGTCGTCGTCGGTGGCCAGGACCACCGTTTTCAGCTCCGGGCAGCGGCTCGCCCGGGTGTGAACGTGCCAGAACATGGGCCGGCCGAGGATCTCCGCCAGGGGCTTTCCCGGAAACCGGGTGGAGGCGTATCGAGCCGGGATGATTCCGTAGCAGGGGGGAAGTTGATCCATAGGTTTTATTTTACAGGTTATGGGTTATCGCTATCGAAATCGAAATC
>CAYNGG010000082.1:3212-12314 GCA_964396575.1 uncultured Desulfobacteraceae bacterium
ATCGCTATCGAAATCGAAATCAATATGCACGTGCTCAAACAGGTCATGGGTTATCCGCTACCTTATGATCGGCAAGGGTTTCGGCAATGGCCCGGCAGGCGATATCGGTGCCGCCTCGCCGGGCATTCACATAGTCCCCGGCGCGCCGTTGGACGGTCGCCCGGTCGTCGGGTCGTTCCAGGGCATCTAAAAGCGCCGAGGCCACCCCGTCGGCGTCCGGCCGGATTCGGAGCAGGCCGGCCGTGACGATCCCTCGGCCCACCCAGGCGAAGTTCTCCCAGGATGGGCCGGTCACCGGGATCACCCCGGCGGCCAGGGGCTCGAGGATGTTCTGCCCGCCCAACGGGGCGAGGCTCCCGCCCACAAAGGCGGCGGTGGCGGCCCCGTATCCGGCGGCCAGCTCGCCGAAATGGTCCCAGAGGATCACCGCTGCTCCGTCTCCGGCGGTCAGCCGGGAGCGCCGGGTCCAGGGTATCCCCATCCGGTCCAGGCGGTCGGCCCAGGCCTCGAGCCGGTGGATGTGGCGGGGAAAGAGGGCGATGGTCGCATCGGGCCGTGTTTGTCGCAGGCGTTCGATGACCCGGCCCACCGACGGCTCCTCAGCCTGCCTTACGGAGCCGAGGACCACCACCGGCCGGTCATCGGGAAAGCCCGGCGGGCGGGGCGAGCGCTCATCGGTTACGGGAAGGCGGTCAAATTTCATGTTGGGCATCACCGAGATCCTCTCCGGGCCGAAGAGGGTTGAAAAACGGTCGGCGTCGGCCGGGGAGATTGCCAGGATTCGGTCGGGCCGGAGGGCTTTCCAGACCGATGGCCAGGCCCGATATCCCCGGAGACTGAGGTCGGTGAGCCGGCCGTTGACCAGCAGCGTGGGAATCCGCCGGCGGGACAGAGCCCAGAGGTAGCCCGGCCAGAGCTCCGTTTCCAGGAGGACGGCTACCCGGGGGGCCACCGCGTCAACGGCCGAGGTCATCAGGGTGGGGATGTCGAACGGGAAGGGCGCGGCGGCCGAACGCACGGGTCTCCGGGCCTGGAGGGGGCCGTTGATGGCCCGGCTGAGGATATCGAGCCCCTGTCGGGTCTGAGTGGTGACCAGAGCCCGGATGGGGCCGGGGGGCCGGAGGGAGTCGAGAAGCTGGACCGCCAGATGAGCCTCGCCGGCCGATGCGGCTTGAATCCAGAGGTCGGCGGCCGGTGGAGCGGGCTGAAGCCGCCGTCGGCCGTATCCGTCGGCCAGCCGGGGCTGGTGACGAAGGAGGGGAAGGGCCGCGCGGAAGATCAGGTCATAAAGCCTCAACCCCACTCGGGCGGGGCCGGTGAGGGGAGACCGGGGGGGGATGGCCGGATGAGCGGCTGGGCGAGGGGGCAATGGATCGAGTCCGCATCTCGGGGAGGAACCCGGAAGGCTCCGCCGGGATTGGGTGTGGTCGGGGCGAGAGGATTTGAACCTCCGACTTCCTGCTCCCAAAGCAGGCGCGCTACCAGGCTGCGCCACGCCCCGACGATTGACCATGGAGTGTAATACCTTTTTGGGGTGTCCGCAAGAGATATGTGGGCATTTGGGGCGACTTTCCCATCAAAGTGAGGCGGAATCGGCGATTTCCCATCATAATATGGACGTTTTACGCAAATATGCTTGACACTCATCTCCGGTCATATTATTTTTTAAAACGATTTGTCGCGGACACACACATTTCTATGCGAGGATTCCAACACCGGATGCCCGAACGCATCACATTACCGGAAGACATTCACCTGCGAGAGTGGCGGAACTGGTAGACGCACTGGACTTAGGATCCAGCTCCGGCGACGGAATGGGAGTTCAAGTCTCCCCTCTCGCACCATTTTTTTCACCCATTGTCAAAAACGATCAATTCTTGTAATAATGCCGTCATACCCGAAGCGAACCGCCGGCTTCGGGCATTGTCATTTTGATTAAACCGTTAGAAAGGTCAATCATGCACGTCAGTGTCGAAGAGATCAGCAGCGTCAAGAAAGTCCTTCACATCGAGATTCCCGAAACATCGGTCAAGGAGCGGATGGATGATGCCTATCGGAGCTTGAAACAGAACACCAAGCTCAAGGGGTTCCGGCCGGGGAAGGTCCCCCGATCCGTTCTGGAGCGGATGTTTCAAAAGGACGTTAATCAGGAGGTCTTTGGGAAATTGATTGAGGAGACCTTCACCGATGCCATTCGGAACCAGGCCATCAACATGATCGGGAGCCCCCAGATCGACGCCCCCGAGCTGGACAGCGACAACGGGGTTTACCGGTATTCCGCCACCGTCGAGATCATTCCGGAGATCCCCGACATCGACTACAAAGGGCTGACGCTCAAGAAAACGGTTTACCCCGTGACCGACGAGGAAATCGAAAATCAGTTGGCGGCTCTCCAGAAGCGGCTCACCGACGCTCGAACCCTCGAGACGGAGCGGCCGGTGGAAGGGGGGGACCTGGTGCTGATCGACCTGGAAACCTTTCAGAATGGTCAGCCCTTCGAGCCCATCGGCCGGATGGAAAACCACACTCAGAAGGTGGGTGACGGGTCCGTTGACCCGGCCTTTGACGCGGGGCTCATCGGAATGCGGCCTGGAGAGAGCCGGGAAATTCCGGTCCGATTTCCGGATGACCATTCCAATGCTGACCTGAAGGGGCGGGAGATCACCTTTCAGGTGACGCTCCGGGAGCTGCGTGAGGAGGTTTTGCTCCCCATCGACGACGACTTCGCCAAGCGGGTGGGGCCCTTCGAAAACCTGGCGGCGCTGCGCCAGGCTATCAAAGCCGAGCTTCGCCAGGGCTATGACAAGCGGACGGAGCAGGAGCTCCACGAGCAGATTTTCAATACCCTCCTGGATCAGGTCTCTTTCGAGGTGCCCGAGGCGATGATCGAAGCCGAGATCGACAGCATCGTCGAAGAGACCCGTCAGAAGTTTGAATATCATAACACCACCCTCGAGGAGCAGGGGATTACCCGCGAGAGAATCGCCAAGGACTATGGGGCGGTGGCTGAGGCTCAGGCCCGTCGGTTTCTTCTGCTCACCCGGATCATAGAGCAGGATGGGCTGTCGGTGACCCCTGAAGAAGAGAGCCAGGGCATGGCAATGGTGGCGAAAAACACGGGGCAGTCGGTGGAAACCGTCCGGACCTACTTTGCTGAAAACGCGGAAAAGAAGAATCACTTTCACCATACGCTGCTTGCAAAACGGGTCCTGGGTATTATCTTGGAGCATAGCCAGATAGAAGAAACCACCGCGACGCCTGAGTCGCCGGAGCCGGCGGAGAATGCCGGGTGACCGCTGACGACGGCGCTTTCGCGATTGCCATAGACATCAACCGACAGCCAGGATAAGGAGCGTTATTGTGTCATTGATACCCATGGTCATTGAGCAGACCAGCCGGGGCGAGCGTGCCTACGACATCTATTCGCGGCTCCTGAAGGATCGGATCATCTTTCTGGGGACCACCATCAACGACGAGATTGCCAATCTGATCATCGCCCAACTGCTCTTCCTCGAATCGGATGATCCGGAAAAGGACATCAATTTCTACCTTAACTCGCCCGGTGGCGTGGTTACGGCCGGCTTGGCCATTTACGACACCATGCAGTACATCAAGCCGGATATCGCCACTGTCTGTATCGGACAGGCGGCCAGCATGACGGCCGTGCTTCTCTGCGCCGGGGCCCGGAATAAGCGGTATGCCCTGCCCAACGCCCGGATCATGATCCATCAGCCCATGGGCGGGTCCCAGGGCCAGGCGGCTGACATCGCCATTCAGGCCAAGGAGATTCTCCGGATGCGGGATACGATCAACAGAATCATGCAGCACCACACGGGAAAGGATATAAAGCAGATTCAGAAGGACACCGACCGCGATTTCTTCATGTCGGGCTACGAGGCGAGGGACTACGGGGTTGTGGATCACGTTATCGCCAACCGCGACGACCTCGACAACCTTGAGGAAAAGCAGACGGAGGGCACCTGAAATGACGAAGAAACGCAGTGATAACGAGAACCTCTTCTGCTCCTTTTGCGGAAAGAACCAGAAAGAGGTCAAAAAGCTGATCGCCGGCCCCGCCGTTTATATCTGTGACGAGTGCATCCAGCTTTGCGGCGAGATCATCGATGAGGAGAACGAAAAGGACATCCGGGATTCCGAGGTGAGCCTGATCCCCAAAGAGATCAAAAAGATGCTGGATGACTACGTCATCGAGCAGGAAGGGGCCAAAAAGACTCTGGCGGTGGCGGTTTACAACCACTACAAGCGCCTGAGCTCAACCGTTAAAAACAACGACGTGGAGCTTCAAAAGAGCAACATTCTGCTCATCGGCCCCACGGGGTCCGGCAAGACGCTGCTGGCCCAGACCCTGGCCCGGTTTCTCAACGTCCCCTTTACCATCGCCGATGCCACCAGCCTCACCGAAGCCGGCTATGTGGGTGAGGACGTTGAAAATATCATCCTTTCCCTGCTTCAGAACGCCGACTACGACGTGGAGCGGGCCAAGCGCGGGATCGTCTATATTGATGAGATCGACAAGGTGGCCAGCAAGTCGGACAATCCCTCCATCACGAGGGATGTCTCCGGTGAGGGAGTTCAGCAGGCCCTGTTGAAGATCATCGAGGGCACCACCGCCAGCGTGCCGCCCAAGGGCGGCCGGAAGCACCCTCAGCAGGACTTCGTGAAGGTGGACACCACCAACATCCTGTTCATTTGCGGGGGGACGTTCAACGGCCTGGATGGGATCATCCAGCGTCGGATCGGGGCCAAAACCATGGGCTTCGGGGCCAATATCGCCAAGCCGGAGGAGCGGAAAATCGGCGATATCCTCAAGCTCATCCAGCCCGAGGACCTGATCAAGTACGGGCTGATCCCCGAGTTTCTCGGCCGTCTGCCCGTGATCGCCACCCTTGACGAGCTCAATGAAGCCACACTTATCCGGATTCTGAAAGAGCCCAAGAACGCGCTGATCAAGCAGTTCCAGAAGCTGTTCGAGATGGAGGGGGTCAACCTTCGGCTTACCGACAGCGCCCTGGCGGCCATCGCCCAGGAAGCCATCAAGCGCAAGTCCGGGGCCCGGGGGCTCCGGTCCATCATGGAGAGCTGCATGATTGACATTATGTACGACCTCCCCTCGATAGAAAACGTCAAGGAGTGTGTCATCGGCGAGGACGTGGTCCTGAGCCACGAAGAGCCGATTCTCCTCTACGAGCAGAAGAAGAAGCAGGCCTGAGCCTGACCCGTATATCCTGTCTGCGTGCGGTGACGCGCAGGCAGGCCCGCCGGGACCGGCGCCCTTTTCCCCCAAGGATGCGTCGGCTTCCATTGCCCACCAGCACGGATAAAAAGGCCTCCGAGGTTTCCAAAACTCTGGAAACCTCGGAGGTCTGCCTGTAACCATAATCGCACCCAGGAAGAGGTGAGTCTATATGATCAAATCCTTCAAGCTCTTTAAAAGTGATGAGGCGGACGGCGAAGGAGTAGTCCTGCCGCTGCTGCCTCTGCGGGACATCGTGGTCTTTCCCCACATGGTCGCCCCGCTGTTCGTGGGCCGGACCAAATCGGTCAACGCTCTGGCCGAGGCCATGAACCGGAATAAAACGGTTTTTCTGTCCACCCAGAAAAAGGCCGGGGTTGACAGTCCCCGGGAAAAAGACATTTGCGCCGTAGGGACCGTAGGGAGCGTTCTTCAGCTCCTGAGGCTCCCCGACGGCACGGTCAAGGCCCTCGTGGAAGGCAAGGGGCGGGGCCGGATCGTCGAGTTCATTCACAACGACAACCATTTCCAGGTGAAGATTGAGCCCGTCATCGAGGATGAGAAGATAGACGCGGAGGGCGTCGCCCTCAGCCGGGCCGTGGTCGAAAGCTTCCAGGAATATGCCAAGCTCAACAAGAACATCTCCAAGGACCTGGTCAACAACGTCTCATCCATCACCAACCCGTCTCAGCTCGCCGACACGGCGGCGGCCCATTTTTCCTTCAAGATCGAGGACAAGCAGAAGCTGTTGGAGGCTCAAAACGTCACCAACCGCCTGTCCATCCTTCTCGAGCTCATCAAGATGGAGGCCGAGGTGATCCGGATGGACAAGAAGATCAAGGGCCGGGTCAAGGAACAGATGGAGCGGACTCAGAAGAACTACTATTTAAACGAGCAGATGCGGGCCATCAAAAAGGAGATGGGTGAGGAGGATTCTTCCGACGACCTCAAGGAGCTGGAAAAACGAGTCCGCCGGAAGAAGATGTCCAAAGAGGCCAGCCTGAAGGCGAAGGCCGAGTTTAAGAAGCTCAAGATGATGACCCCCATGTCGGCCGAAGCCACCGTGGTCCGGAACTACATCGACTGGATTATCGGGCTGCCGTGGACCGACCGGAGCAAGGTGAGCAACGACCTCAACGAGGCCGAAGATATTCTCAACGAGGACCATTTCGGCCTGGAAAAGCCAAAGGAGCGGATTCTCGAATACCTGGCGGTCCAGACCCTGGTCCAGAAGATCCGGGGACCGATCCTCTGCCTGGTGGGTCCGCCCGGCGTGGGCAAGACCTCCCTGGCCCGGTCGGTGTCTCGGGCCACCGGCCGGAAATTCGTCCGCCTCTCCCTGGGCGGGGTCCGGGATGAAGCCGAGATTCGAGGCCACCGTCGGACTTACATCGGGGCCATGCCGGGCAAGATCATCCAGTCGCTCAAAAAGGTGGGGGTGAACAATCCGGTCTTCTGCCTTGACGAGGTGGACAAGATGAGCATGGACTTCCGGGGCGACCCTTCGGCGGCCCTCCTGGAGGTTCTCGACCCCGAGCAGAACTACAGCTTCAGCGACCACTACCTTGACCTCGACTACGACCTCTCGGACATCCTCTTTGTCACCACCGCCAACACGCTCCCGGACATCCCCCTGCCGCTCCAGGACCGGATGGAGATCATCCGGCTGCCCGGCTATACGGAATATGAGAAGTACCGGATCGCCACCGACTTTCTGGTGCCCAAGCAGATCCGGCTAAACGGGCTGGACAACCGGGATGTGCAGTTTTCCAAAAACGCCATCTACACGGTCATCCAGCGTTACACCCGGGAGGCCGGGGTCCGGAACCTGGAACGGGAGATCGCCTCCATCTGCCGAAAGATCGCCCGGGAGGTGGTCACCACCCGTGAGGCGGATGAGTCGGTCCGGATAACCGCCAAATCGGTCCAGAAGCATTTGGGACCGCCCAAGTTCCGCCATGGTCAGGTCGAGGAAAAGGACCAGGTGGGTCTGGCCACCGGGCTGGCCTGGACCCAGGTGGGCGGCGAGCTGTTGTCCATCGAGACCTTGATCCTGCCCGGTAAGGGAAATCAGACGGTTACCGGAAAGCTCGGTGATGTGATGAAGGAGTCAGCTCAGGCCGCGGTGAGCTATGTCCGCTCCCGGGCCGATCACCTGATGCTGGATCGGGATTTCTACAAGGAATACGACATCCACATCCACGTTCCCGAAGGGGCCATTCCCAAGGACGGACCATCGGCCGGGATCGCCATGTGCACATCCATCGTCTCGGCGTTTACCAGGCGGCCGGTCCGACGGGATGTGGCCATGACCGGCGAGATCACCCTTCGGGGACGGGTTATCCCCATCGGCGGCCTCAAGGAGAAGATCCTGGCGGCTCACCGGGGCGGGATCAAAAAGGTCCTGATCCCGAAGGAGAACGAAAAGGATCTCAAGGACATTCCGGCGACGGTTTCCAAGCAGCTTGAGATCGTTCTGGTGGAGCACATGGACGAGGTTCTCGGCCATGCGGTTATTCTGGCCGAGGGGGAAGTCTCGCTGTTTAGAAAGGACGACATGCCCTTCGAGATGATCCCCAAGGAGCAAGGCGGGGAAGCGGCGCAGCCCACCGCCATCAACTAACGAGCAGACCTCCGAGGTTTCCAAAGTTTTGGAAACCCCGGAGGTCTTGGCGAATATTTGGGGGATGGTGTTTTTTTGCTTGACACCTGATCCCCGGCTTTGGTACAAGACTTTTTGTTTGTGCGGATCGCCTTTCGGACGGGCGGATAGCTCAGTTGGGAGAGCATCGGCCTTACAAGCCGAAGGTCACAGGTTCAAGCCCTGTTCCGCCTACCATCGAACGCCGAAAGGCAACAGCTTGACATAATGCGGGGGCGTAGTTCAGTTTGGTCAGAACGCCGGCCTGTCACGCCGGAGGTCGCGAGTTCGAGTCTCGTCGCTCCCGCCACGAATCCACAAGGTTCACCACCTTTTTAAAAGGCGCCGCGCCTCAGGCTCGGCGCCTTTCTTGTTTCGGCCACCGGAATCAGGTCCCCGCCTTCTCCCCGGACTTTCTCCCCACCGGACACACAAACTCACACTTCCGGCAGTACCGGATCAGCGCCCCTTCGCCGGAGCCCTCCGCCTTGCTTTCCGCAATATCCTTTTCCATTCGAACATTGCAGCTTTCCCGGTTGTAGGCGCCATCCCGTGCCGGGAGGTCCACCGGGGCATCGATGGCTTCAAAGATGGGGGCTTTTTCGGCCATGGCCCCTTCCGGGCAGACCCGCCTGCAATAGACCTCGCAGTCCGCGCAGGGGTCGAACGGAACCGGCCCGGTCGGCTCCAATGCCTCGGTGATGAACATCGCCCGGAGCCGGACCCTCGGCCCGTAATCCGGGGTCACCAGCATGTTGTTTTTGCCGATACAACCTAGTCCGGCCAGCGCGGCCGCGTCCTTGAGAAACACCCCGCCCTTTTCCACATAATAGTGGAGCTTGTGGGCCTCCAGTCCCAGCTTCCGCTCGACCTCCTGACGGGTCAGCTTCATGATCTCCATGAGCTGTCGGTTTCCCGGAGTTCCCCGGCCGTCCCACCAGTCCAGCTCCGGCTGGCGAGTCGGATGGGACAGGCCGATGACAACCGCCGATTTCGCCTCTTCCGGCCAGTTGAATAATTGATCGGGCGGCAGGATCTCCCCGTCTTTGACGGTCCCGACCCCCGAATAGTCGCCCATTTGGGTGTATATTTGATGCGAAGCGGACGATTTAAGCGCGTCCACGGTGGCAATACCGGCCATGGTCGCCCCGTTCTGGATCGCTATATCCATGATCTGTTGTTCAATCTCCATGATTTCAATCCTCCT
>CAYNGG010000083.1:0-12222 GCA_964396575.1 uncultured Desulfobacteraceae bacterium
GGCCATCCGGGACTGGAAAGCCCAAAAAGCGGGCGGGAAGGCCGACTGACAGCCGACCTTCCCGCCCGTTGATGAGTCCGCGGGGTTTCTTGATCAATCCCGGCCCAGCATCCCCCGCTTGAGCCCCTTGTCGGCCGGCTTGTCACCGAGCCAGATGCCGAAGAGGGCCCGTTTGAAGTCGAGCCCCGGCACCCTGCCGACCGCTTTTCCGCCGACCTCAAGGCCCACGCCCACGCCCGGCCGGTAGATCAGGTCATAGACGTCGCCTTCCTTGACCTCTTCGGTAAAAAGGCCGTTGAACTCGTCGATGGCCTTCTTGAGGGGGGCGGTGTTCCCGCCAGTGGCATTGTCAAACCCCTCGTTCCAGGTCCCCTTCAGTTTCTCCGGGGAGATCCCGTCGTAGATGAAGTGCATCCGGATGACCATGGGAGCGTCCGCGTCGATGATTTCAGCGGCGTCGCGGGATTTTTCCGTCAGGTAGAGCCCTCCGGCGTAAACCTTGACGAAGAATTTCTTCCGGAGCCCGGCGCCGTTGAGGACCAGGGTCTGGCCGTCGAGGGTCAGGGTCTCGGGCAGGGTCACTCCGCCGATCTCGAGGCCCCACGCCGGGGGCGCGAGGAGAGTCAGCCCGAGGACGAGGGCGATCAGGTGTCGGCGCATCCCTAGTCTCCCATCTCAGCCATGTAGTCGTCGTACTTGGTCTCCAAAAAGAGCTTGTGCTTGGCCTCCTCCTGACAGAGGATCTGGAAGAGCTTCTTCTGCTCGTCGGTCTGGGCCTCCTTGAGCAGCTCGTTGTAGAGGGCCAGGGCCTTTTCCTCACGCTTCATCCCGATGGCCAGGATCTCGTTGTAGGCCATGCCGGGCTCGTAATTGAGACCGACCATGTAGTCGCTCCGCTTGATGTCCTTGATCCACTTGAGCGGATATTCGGCCACGCTCTCCTGGACACCGGCCGATTCCATGTTTTCAAGCATGGACTGGTGTTTCCGCTCCTGCTCGGCGAACTCGAGCAGCATGTCCTTGACGCCGGACATGGAGGTTTCCTTGGCGGCGGTCTCGTAAAACTCGGCCGCCTCCTTTTCCCTTTCGATGGCAAAATCGATGATATCCTGTAGCTTCTTAAACTCCATTGCCGTTCTCCTTTCCTGCCCGTTGGGTTAGTATTCGTTCAGATGTCCAGGGTCCCGATAATCGCCGTTACCCCGGAGAGCTGTCGCTCCGCCAAAAACCTTTCGATTCCGTCGATGATCTCCATTGTCGCCCGGGGGTTGACAAAGGATGCGGTCCCCACCTGGACGGCCGTCGCCCCGACAATGAGAAAGGCCAGGGCGTCTTCGGCCGTCATGATCCCCCCGATCCCCACCACCGGTATCTCGACGGCTTGAGCCACCTGCCAGACCATCCGGAGGGCCACCGGCCGGATGGCCGGCCCCGAGAGCCCGCCGGTCACGTTGGCCAGGACCGGCCGCCGGGTCTCGATGTCCACCGCCATCCCGGCGAGGGTGTTGATCAGTGAGATGCCGTCCGCCCCGGCCCCTTCGACGTGCCGGGCGATTTCAACGATGTCGGTGACGTTGGGGGAGAGCTTGACCATCACCGGCTTGTTCGTCCGGTCCCGGACGGCCCGGGTCACCTCGGCGGCGATCTTCGGGTCGGTGCCGAAGGCCACCCCTCCGGCCTTGACATTGGGGCACGAGATGTTGACCTCGATTCCGGCAATCCCGTCCACCGCGTCGATCCGATCAGCCAAAGCGGCGTATTCATCGATGTCCCGGCCATAGATATTGACCACCGTCGGGGTGCTCAGGGTCCGCAGAAACGGGAGTTTCTCGGCCACCAGGGCGTCGATGCCGACGTTTTCCAGGCCGATGGCGTTGAGCATCCCGCAAGGGGTCTCGACGATCCGGGGAGGCCGGTTCCCGGCCGACGGAGCCAGGGAGACCCCCTTGACCACGATGGCCCCCAGCCGATTCAGATCGACCAGGTCGGCAAGCTCCCGGCCGTAGCCGAAGGTTCCCGAGGCCGTCATCACGGGAGTCTTCAGGGAGAGCCCCCCGACGTCCACCCGGAGCTCGGGTCCTCCGGTCAGGCGGCCTTCCGGAGCTTCCGCCATTGGCCCAGAGCCAGTCCGAAATGTCCGGTTTTGAGCGCGGAAACCGCCAGCAGCCAAGCCGCCGCCGAGCTTTCGTGCAGAGCACAGGCCCGCCGGGCCTCGGCAAAGGCGGTCTCGGCGTCTCCGGCGGCAAAGGCGGTCCGAGCCCTCGTCAAATGGGCCTCGGCCGAGGCTTCAATCTCGGTGAGGTCCTTGAGCCCGGTCCCGCAGCGATGGCATTCATATCCGCCGGCATACTTGGCGTTGCAGGTGGGACAGCGCTCCATGGCCGATCTCCTTCCATGTCTCGGCGGGGGGGGTTCTCCCCGGAGTTACTCGTAGTAAAAAAGGATGTCCTCCAGCTCCTCCCGGAGCTTCCCGGCCCGGTCGGCGTCATTGGCGGCCACGGCATCCCGGAGGTCCTCCACCAGATTGATGATCTCGTCACGGTCATCGTCGGAGACCGTATCGAGAAGCCCTTCGGCCCGGTTGATCACCGGGGTCATTTCCTGAGCCATGTCCGAGTCGCCGGCCACTTCGACAGCCGTCGGGTCCCCTCCGCCGGTCCGGTCCCCCCAGATCTGGCCGATCCGCTTCTGGGAATCGGCCATCTCCGATTCGGAAAAGGCGTCAAAGGCATTTTCAATCACCGCGTTGATCTTGTTCCCGGTGGCCTTTTCAATCGCCTCGATCTTCAAAATCCCGTTAATGTCGAGATCATAGTGGAGGAGGATGACGCTGCCCTGGGGCTGCCGGCTCAGCTTGAAGGTGTACTTCCCGATGAGGATGTTGTCCAGGGCGTCCGGCTTTTCGCCCTGATAGACTTTGATCTCCACTTCCTCCTGGTTGTCGTACATGGTGTAGAAGGCTTCGGTCCGGGCAGCGGGGAGCTTGGTGTTCCGCCGGATGAGCGGGACAAAGACGGTCATGCAGGGCTCCCCCTCCATCTCACCCACGGCGGAGGTTCCGAAGGTGTAAGGGGTGATGTCCAACAGGACGCTGGAGGAGTCAAGCCCCATCTCCCGGCCCCCCTGGATGGCCGCTCCGAGGGCGACGCAGAGATCCGGGTCGATCTCGCTGTGGGGGAGGTTCGAGAACTTCTCCTCGAGCATCTCACTGATCCGGGGAATCCGGGTGGAGCCGCCCACCAGGATGATCTTGTCGATGGCCGAAGGCAGCAGCGATGCGTCCTTCAGGGCCACGTTCACCGATTCCATGGTCCGGGCCAGCTCGTCTTCGATCATCGCCTCGAGCTCCACCCGGGAAAGCTCATGGGAAAGGTGGACGTCCTGGAAGCGGCGCTTGCCGATATGGTCTTCCTCGATGACGGCATACGGCGCATGGGACAGGGTTATCTTCGCCGTTTCCGCGGCCCGGCGCAGGCGGGCCACCACCACCGGATCGGATTCCCGGGTGAGCTTCAAGGACAGCTCGTTCTGGCAGTGCTCCAGAAGACGGTCGAGGATTTTCTCGTCGAAGTCGTCCCCGCCAAGCTGGTTGTCCCCCGTTGAGGATAGAACCTCCACCACCCCTTCCTCGATTTTGACGATGGAAACGTCAAAGGTTCCGCCGCCCAGGTCGTAAACGAGAATCCGCTGGGTTTCCGAGCGGCTGCTCTCGTAGGCCAGGGCCGCGGCGGTGGGCTCGTTGATGATCCGGACCACCTCGAGGCCGGCGATCTGGCCCGCCTCACGAGTGGCCTGCCGCTGGGCATCGGTAAAGTAGGCCGGAACGGTGATCACCGCCCGGCCCACCGGCTGGCCCAAGACCGTTTCGGCCCGGTCCCGGAGCGCCTTGAGGATAAAGGCGGAAATCTCCTGCGGCCGGTAGGTATCGCTGCCCAGCCGTAACCGTTCGTCCGATCCCATCAGCCGCTTGACCGATAAAACAGTGCGGTCCGGCGCCACGGCCGCCTGGTGCCGGGCCTCCGTCCCCACCCGAACCGTGCCGCTATCGTCCACCGCCACGCAGGATGGGACGATGCCGTCATCGTTGTCCTTGAGAATCTGGGCACTTCCGTCAATTACATAGGCGACCTCGGAATTGGTGGTGCCGAGGTCGATGCCGACAATGGGTTCCATAAACGCTTCCTGCTGCTCCCTTCTCGTTTCAGTTTTTCGGCCCCTCCGGGCCGCCCGTTACTGGGCCACGAAAACTTCGGCGACCCGGACCACCTCTTCGCCCCGAACAAACCCGCTCAATTGCTCCTCGACCACGGTGCCGCTTTCGGCATTCGGATCGGCCTTGGTGCCCACCGCCTTCATGGTCCGGGCGTCAAAAGGCCGGCCCACGGTTTCCAAGGATGTAATTCCCACCATATTCAGCGCCCGGTCGAAACGGCGGATGGCCATCTCGTAGCCGTCCACCACGCCGTCGATCCCCTTGGGCGCCGATCGGAGAAAGCTTTTGGAGCCCGCCACCTCACGGCCGGCCGCAAGCCCCCGAAGCAGCGCGTCACGGATTTCCAGAAAGGGCTGGGCGGTCCGCTTTTCGGTATTGCTCCGGACCCGGTCCGCCAGCCCCTCGATCTCCCGGGACTTCTCCTTGAAAAGATCGGCGGCGTCGTGATAGGCCTCGATGATCGCCCCGAGGTGATGAAGGGAGCGGTTCTGCTCCCGGTTCTGCATCCGGATCTCCTGGCGCAGAGAGGTCATCTCGGAGAGGATGCTATAGAGGTCGCATGCCTCTATGGGGGATTCATCAGGACCGCCGGGTTGGTCAGGCAAATCCTCCAGCCAGAGCCGGAAGTCCCGAAGCGCGTCCTGCTTCCAGTCCGGCAACGCATCGACCGCCCCTTCCACCCGCCGTTCCACCCGGACGGAAAAAAACCGGATGATCCACTGCATAATGGGCAGGATCACCCGCCGGTCGATGCGTCTGGGGATACTTTTCAACCACTCGGCGATTTTCCGTAAGATGTACATGGCCTCCTCCTTGCCCCTCCCTTAAACGGTTTTCTGGACCTCAAAGAGCTCCGACAGCGACGGACGGCGGCGCTTCGGCTCCCGTGCCCGGGCTAAATCCATAATGGCTCCCTCGTAATCCTGGGCCGACAGGGCGCCGAAAATCCGCCCCCGGACCCGGGACCGCCGATCCTTGATGGCCTCGTAAGCATCGGTGATCTTCTGAAATCTCTCCGGATGCTTTTCCGGCGAGTACCGTTTGACCTGCCGTAGATATTGCCGCCGAATCTCCTCGTCGTCCGCCTCCAGGTCAACGCCGAGGACCAAATAGTGAGTCAACATGCGGACGACCTCCTTTATTTCAATTTCTTTCTTCCGAACAAAAGGGTCCGGGCCTCCCGGGAGAGATGGTCGATCGCCCCGGCCTCTCGGATGATTTTAGCCATTTCGTCAAGCTCCCTGCGGGCCTGGGGGTGGGACCGGACATCGCCCCGGGCCTCAAGGATGATGGAATTGGGAATGCCCCGGAATCCCAGATCGTCCACCATCTCCTCGATATTCGAGATGATTTCGAAGAGCACTTTGACCGTTTCCGGGTCGCTTTCACCGAGTTGCTCGGCAATATGCTCGAAAAGGGCCTGCATTAGCCGCAGGTCATCCAAATCATCCAAATCATCCAGATCATCGTCATCGTCATCATCGTCAGCGGCATCGAACAGCGGGCCGAAGGGAAACCCTGGAAAACCTGAACTGGGGAAGTCGAGGACCTCGAAGTGGAAGGTCTCCAGAGCATGGCGCAGCCGGCCCTCGGCCTGGGGGGCCAACCGCCGTGCAATCCGTCGCAGCTCCTCCCGAACCGCGTCCGGCGTCTGGTTCAACAGCTCATGGAACGGCTTGGCGGAATACCGTCCGCCCTCGATGGCGTCAAGGACCAGCCGGTAGAAGCGGATCGTGTAGGCGCTCTTGCCCCGGGCCGTTTTCCGGCGACGGTTGATATCCCGCCGGATGGCGTCGAAGTAGGTCGGCTCGAAAATCGTCTCGTAAACCGCCAGAGCATCACCGTCATCCAGATGGCGCAGGAAGCTCGAATCCCCGGCCAGGAAGGCTTCGGCCATCCGGGTGGAGGGCAGAACAGTGCCAAATTCCCGCTCCAGGGGCATCATGAGCCGGGCGAGCTGATCCGAGGGAATCCGGCGGGCTTCCTTGAGTGTCTTTTTGAACTGTCGGGTCAGCTCCTTTCGCCGCTGGCCGGTCCCCCAGAATTCCCGGGCCGGGAGGTCGAGCATCAAGTAGGCGAGGATCCGGAGCCGGTCGATCAGCGGCCGGTCGGCCAGACGGGGCTCGGCGGCCTCCGGGAAAGCCGTCCCGTGCTGGACCATGTCGAACAAGATTCGCTTTTCCACTACCAGCAGGGCGGCCCGGCGGGCTTCGAGGCTTTCGGCCCGGGCCAAGTCCCGATCGACCAGGTGGAATTTCTTCCGGTCCATGTTTTTCTGGGCGGAATAAAGGAGCGACAGGACGTGGCGGTCGATGACCTGGCTGTCATGGGGGGCCCGCTGCATGGCATCCTTGAGAATGGTCTCGGCCTTTCGGAAGGCCCCGCTTTCGTAATATAACGTCGCCAGCTCGAGGCAGGGGTAAGGATCATCCGGGAAGCGCTCGGCCATCTCCAGGAGCCGCTTTTCCACCATCTGTTTGGGGTTCCGTCCGGGCCGGGGCAGCCGGGCCAGCAGGATGTAGCTCTCCCGGTTGTCGGGGTCGAGCGAGATGCTTTTGTCCAGCATCTCGATGAGAATCCGGTCGGGGGAATCCCCGGCCGTTCCCAAAAGCTTCTGGTAGCTCCGGAGCGCTTTCCTGGTCGCGGCATCCTGCTGCCAGCCGGTTCGGTGCATAAGCCCGGCGACCAGGTGGCGCAGAATCATGGCATGGCCCAGATCACGGGCGTCCGAGTCGGGGATCTCCTGGTCAAGGCGGCTGAGGTAATCCCCCACCGTCTCGAACGGGTCAGGTGTGGCCAAAAAGGCGGTCTTGGCCTTGAGCAGCGCGATGTCTTCGTCGGGAAGGATGTTTCGGACGAGCTTCTGATAAGCCGCCACGCTGATCCGATCCTGCATGACCATGTTGAAGATGACCTCGGCGAGAAACCAGCGGACCTTCCTTGGGTCGTCCGGGTGGAGGGCGTCGGCGATGATCTCGATCCGTCTCCGGGCTTCGGGCACCTGCTCGGCATTCAGAGCCCGGATCAGCGCCCCGGCATCCGTCTCGAGGCCCATCGGCCCATCCCAGAACGGGCCCAGTCGCTTTTGAGCCACCTTGGCCCGTCGGACCGCGTCCGGTCCGCCCCCGTCCCCGTTCAGGGTGTGCTGCATCTCCCGAGCCACTCCGATCAGGGAAAAGTCCTCGGGAATGGCGGCCAGAGCCCGACGGGCGCCCGCATCGTCTCCGGAGCAAAAGGCGGCCATGGCCCGGCAGAAAATCCGGATGGGCGCATAGGGTGAACGGCGCCCCACCGAGGCCATTGCATCCAAAGCTCCCGCCCAGTCCCCCGCCTCCATGAGCGGGCGGGCCTTCTTGAGGGCCTTAACGTCGGCCACCAGCGGGGTATCAAGGTCGAAAGGCTCGATCAGATCCCAGCATCCCGCGTTCAAAAGCCGGCTGGCCAGAAACCGCTCGGCGGCCTCGGATTGGTCCCGCGTATCTATATATTTGGCATAAAGACCGAAGGCGTCGGCGTTGGAGGCATTCTGGAGATAGGCCACAAAGGCCCCCTCGTCGATTTGATCCAGGGAAGGCATGTAGCCCCGGGCGTTCTTTTTGACCGCGTCGGCCTCGGCTATCATCCCCTTGTCCCTCAATTGGGATTCCCGAACGGTATAGGCCCGGAACAGCATCTCCTGGAAAGGATCGGTGAGGCCGTGCTTGTTGACGGCGAACTTCAACACGGAAATGGCATCCCGGGGTCGATCGGCCTTGATAAAACGCTCTCCCCGCTCCAGGAGCTGCTCCGGCGAAAGGCTGTGCAACTGGCTCTGGGCATCACCTGAACGGGCTTTGGACTTTTTTTTCTTTCGTTTCTTCGACATGCTCGCGGTTCATTATTAGAAGGTACGGTTATCACTTAAGGTGGCGCAGGGCGGCATCCGTTGCCGTCTGACGCCAAACATCCGTTCTACTTAACAGAATTGGGGGGGCTTCGCAAGGGGATAAACGGCGGTGACCGGGCCGGAAGGAGCGAAAACGGACAATCAGACCCCACCGCGCCGCCGCCGTCTTCGACGGCCGCCACCCATGGTATAGACACCACCGCCAATCTGAAGGGCCTGGCCGGTGACCACCGCCGTCGCCAGAGTCTGCCGAGCCGCCGCCAGGATTCGGCCGTAGGTCTGCCGGGAAACCTCCATCCGCTCAGCGGCGGCCGCCTGGCCTATCCCCTCCACGTCGGTGAGGCGCAGGGCTTCGAGCTCCTCTACGGATAGCGACAGCTCGCCAGCCGGGGGCATCCCGGCGGGAACGTAGGCGGTCACCGCCGGCCGGGCGGCCACACACCGGGGTTTTTTGGGTCTGGGCATGGCGTAGCGCTCCTCAACACATAATAGTGGTCCAGAAGCCTATCCCCCCGCAAGGAGCCTGTCAAACAGATTTTTTAAGTCAAGGGTTGCGATTTTGCGCCATTGGCGCGAAAATGGATTTGAGAAAGGGGGGAAAAACCGCTTGACATCCCCAGTCGGAATCGTTATTGTTGAATCTTATGAGTTTATTCCCTTAAAGGAGTTGTCATGGCACGACCAAAAAAGAACCGAATCGTCTCCTTCAACCCGGATATCTGCTATTTCAAGCCGCGGGGCATCCCCATTTTCGATCTCGAAGAGGTGCTCCTCACCGTGGACGAGCGGGAAGCGCTCCGGCTGTCGGACCTTCTCGGTCTGTCCTACGAAGAGTCCGGCGCACGGATGGGGGTCTCCCGAGCCACTTTTGGACGAATTGTCCAGCGGGCCAGGGAGATCGTGGCGGATGCCCTGATCAACGGCAAATGTATCAACGTGGAAGGCGGGCACTATACCCTCGTCGAGGGGCGCCGGATCTTCGGCTGCAACTGCGGCAACAAATGGGAGGAGCCCCTCGGCACGGGTCGCCCGCCGGCCTGCCCCGCGTGCCAGGGACAGGGATTCCGCCGGGTTCTGGATACGGAAGCGGAAGGGGGCGAAGCCCCCGGAAAGGAGAACACTGTATCATGAAAATCGCCGTCACATCCGCGGGAACCGATATCGACTCGGAAGTAGATCCGCGATTCGGCCGGGCGTCCTGGTTTCTCGTTGTGGACCCGGACACCATGGCAATCACCCCGGTGGAAAACCACCAGAACCTCGACCTGCCTCAGGGTGCGGGGATTCAGGCCGGCAAGACCATCGTTGACAACGGCGTCAACGTCCTAATTACGGGCAACTGCGGTCCCAAGGCCTATCGAGTGCTCGAAAACGCTGGTGTTCAGGTGGTGGTCGGCGCCAGCGGCAAAGTTCGGGATGTGATTCAACGGTTCCAGAACGGCGAGCTCAAATCAACCGACGGCCCCAATGTCAAGGGGCATTGGGTCTAAAGTCCGACCGGAGGTTGAAAAACCTTCCATCATCGTCACAAGAGGAGATTCACCCAAAATGGCAACATGTGGAGGCGGCAGTTGCGGCAGCGGTCAGCAGCGAACGGAGGCGGACCAAGAGGCCGCCGTCAAGGGGTCGCTGTCGCGGATCAAACACAAGTATCTCGTCATGAGCGGCAAAGGGGGCGTCGGCAAGACCAGCGTCTCCGTCAACCTCGCCATGGCCCTGGCCAAAAAGGGATTCAAAGTCGGTATCATGGACGTGGACATTCACGGCCCCGACGTTCCCCGGATGCTCGGCCTGGAGGGGATGATGGGGATCACGGCGGAGCAGAAGATGACCCCCATGACATATTCCGAAACCCTGTCGGCGGTCTCCATCGAGTCGCTGAGCCGAAGCCGGGACGACGCCATCATCTGGCGGGGGCCCATCAAGCACTCCGTGATCCGGCAATTTATCGGCGACGTGGAATGGGGAGACCTCGACTACCTGATTATCGACTCGCCCCCGGGCACCGGCGATGAGCCCCTGTCGGTGGCTCAGGTCATCCCCGACGCCCAGGCCATCATCGTGACCACCCCCCAGGAGGTGGCCCTGGCCGACGTCCGGAAGTCCATCAGTTTCTGCCGGACCGTCAAGATGGCCATCTTCGGGGTTATCGAAAACATGAGCGGCTTTGCCTGTCCGCACTGCGGAAAGTCAGTCAACCTTTTTGGCGAAGGCGGCGGCCGGCGGACCGCCGATGCCCTGGGCCTGCCTTTTCTGGGCAAAATTCCCTTCGACCCCAAGGTGGTGATGGCCGGGGACGCGGGGATCTCCTACCAGGAGCATAACGCCGACTCCGAGGTGACCGCCGCTTTCCTGAGCGTCGCCGAACGGATGGCCGATGCGGCCCCGCCCAAGGATCGCCCCGAAACGACGGCAACGCCCGAGGCGCCCGCCACTCAGCCCGAACAGAACAACGGAGGAAGCAGCATGAAATTCGCCATACCCATGGCCGAGGGCAAGCTCACCGCCCATTTCGGTCACTGCAAGGAATTTGCTATTGTAGAAGTAAACGACAAGGTGATCCAAAAGGTCGAGTCGGTGGAGCCCCCCCCTCACGAGCCGGGGGTTCTGCCCCGATGGCTCCACGAGATGGGCGCCAATGTCGTGATTGCCGGCGGGATGGGCCAGCGGGCCGTCCAGCTTTTCCAGGAAAACGACATCGAGGTCGTCGTCGGGGCCCCCGCCCTGCCTCCCGAGGAGCTGGTCACCCAGTACCTCAATAACAGCCTGACCACCGGCTCCAACGTCTGTGACCATTAAGTGTCAGATATCCCTCGGGCCCGGAGTTGACCGACCCCGGGCCCGATTTTTCGGCGCCGCCTGCCGGCCGGGCGAGCCGGCACGGCTTGACAAACCTGGAGGGTATGGGTAGGGTCAAAGCAACGCCACCGCTTGCACCGGCCAGGAGCCCGACCATGATCACACTCGAGACCGTCCGACAGGCCCGGGACCGCATCCGGGACCGGGTGCTCCAGACCCCTCTGGTTCACTCCCCGACCCTGAGCCGACGGTTCGGCCCCCAAATCCGCCTCAAGCTCGAAAACCTCCAGAAAACCGGCTCGTTCAAGATTCGGGGGGCCACCCATAAGCTCCTCGCCCAAGCCGACGCCATCGGACCCAACGGCGTGGTGGCCGCATCAGCCGGAAACCATGCCCAGGGCGTGGCCCTGGCGGCCCGATCCGCCGGAGTGGACGCCACCATCGTCATGCCGACCTGGGCATCCATTTCCAAGCAGGAGGCCACCCGGAGCTACGGCGGGAAGGTGGTGATCGACGGCGACAGCGTCGAGGAAAGTCTCCGGCGGGCAATGGCCCTCGCCGACGAGGGCCGGACCTTCATCCACCCGTTCGACGACCCCGAGATCATCGCCGGCCAGGGGACCATCGCCCTGGAAATCCTCGAAGACGGCCCCGACACCGACCTGATCATCGTCCCGGTGGGCGGCGGCGGACTCATCGCCGGAATAGCCCTGGCCGCCAAATCGATCCGCCCGAATATCCGAGTGGTCGGGGTCCAGGCCGCCCGATGCCCATCCGGCCGGGAATCCCGCCGCAAGGGCCAACGGGTCCGGGTGGATGCCAAAAGCTCCATCGCCGACGGCATCAGCGTCAAGCAGACCGGCGCCCATCCCTTCGACCTCATCCAGACCCACGTCGATGACATCGTCCTCGTGGACGAAGAGGACATCGCGTCGGCCATCCTGATGCTCCTGGAACGGAAAAAGATTTTGGCTGAGGGCGCCGGTGCCACCCCGCTGGCGGCCCTTCTGGCCGGAGTGGTCCCCCTGCCGGCCGGAGGTCGGGTCGTCTTGCTCATCAGCGGCGGGAACGTGGACAGCCCGCTTCTGGGGCGGATTTTAAACAAAGGCCTCGTGAAAAACGGCCGGATCATGCGGCTGTCGGTCCAACTGAGCGACACCCCCGGCTCCCTGGCCCGCCTCCTGGACCGGATCGCGGACCATCAGGCCAACGTCCTGCACATCCGCCATGAACGCCATCTCCGGGAGATGCCCCTCTACACCACCGGGGTGGAGCTGGAGCTCGAAACCCGCGGCGCCGACCACATCGAAGCGATCCGGGCGGA
>CAYNGG010000084.1:0-12208 GCA_964396575.1 uncultured Desulfobacteraceae bacterium
TCGTGGCGGAGTGCCTGAAAGAATGCCTGCCGGAATAAAAAACGACTGAATCCCCTGTATGGAGGTAGGGTGACGACCAAAGCTGGCCATTCTTTAGTTTAAGCGTCAGCACTGATTGGGTCGTATCCGGCTTGCATGTTTTGGCCATTTGGGTTATGATGTTTCGAAGACAGTCATGATTCGTCGCCGTGTGAAGTTTCGAATTCAGTCGTTTGTGGTTTTCCGCATGAGTGTCGGGGTTCCGTTGAGCCCGTGGATGGATCGAAGTAGAGGCGCTTCCGGCCGACGGTCCAGGTTTCATGATGCCCATCCATGGATGGCCGATTTGCCCGATACCCGCGTTGGGTTCAGATATACGTCACTCCGATGGCGTCATAGAGTTATTCGTGCGCCATTATTCGACCCAAGTTTCCGATTTCTGGAAGGACATTTCATACGATATGCCGGCCCGGCCGGCCCAAAGGAGCATTTATGGGATATTGGAGCTACCCACGTCATCAAAGCGTCATTCAAAAACGGGCCAAAGCGAGACGGCAGCTCAATCGGCTCATGAAAAACAACCCGGATATCCAGCCGGTCCTGATCGAGGGCAATGCCCTGGTCCGAAACTGGTGGGGCCGGGCCTGGAATCGGAGCCTGGAGCAGCACGCATCCATCAGCAGTCGAGTGGGTCGGGGCAAGAGCTACGTCCGGAACTGCATGGTGCTGGATCTTCGGGCCTCGACGGGGACGGCCACCGCTCTGGTCCAGGGCAACGCGGCTCGACCTTACGAGGTGATCGCGGAGATCGACCAGATGGACCCGGACAAATGGGAATGGATTTGCGATCAGGTCCGGGGGGAGATCGGGGCGCTGGAGGTCCTCTACGATGGGAGGTTTTCGGATGATGTGGAATCCCTCTTCTATCACCGGGTGGACGGGATTTTTCCGATGCCCCGGGAGATGCACTTCTCCTGCACCTGCTCGGATCACAATGAGCTGTGCAAACACGCCGCCGCGATCCTCTATGCGCTCGGGACCCGGATGGACGAGGACCCGTCGCTCTTTTTCCGGCTCCGGCAGGTCCCGGCAGAGGATCTGATTACCGAAGGGGCTCCGATTCCGCCGCCCCGGGAGGAACCCGCGGCACCGGAGTCCAGGGATGACATAATCGTTAATCTTGACGAGATCCCGTCCCCGCCGGTGGCGGTTGAGCCGGCCCCCGACGAGGCGGCACCGGTGGTCAAGCGGAAGCCGGGCCGGCCGCGAAAGACGGAGACCGCCGGGACCGACGCTCCCGTCAAGCGGAAACCGGGTCGGCCGAGGAAGTCCGAGACCGCCGGGGCCGAAGCTCCCGTCAAACGGAAGCCGGGCCGGCCACGGAAGACGGAGACCGCCGGGGCCGACGCTCCCGTCAAGCGGGGACCGGGTCGGCCCAAAAAATCGGAAACGGCCGGAGCCGGTGCCCCGGTCAAACGGAAGCCGGGCCGGCCCAAAAAATCGGAATCGGCCGAGGCGGCCCCGGTGGTCAAGCGCCGGCCGGGACGGCCCCGGAAGGACGAAGCGGCCGGGACGACGGTCCGGCGGCGGAAAGCGGCCGCTCCTCCCGAGCCGAAAAAGCCGGTGATCATCCGGCGGAAGAAAAAGAGCGACACCGAAAAGATCGCCGACATCATCTGCGAGGCCGAGTCCGGAATTGACATCCCCACTCTGGTGGAAAAAACCGGGTTCGATGAGCGGAAAATTTACAACGTCGTCCATCGGCTCAAGCGGAAGGGGCGGATCAGCAACCCCTCCTGGGGGCTTTACGCCAAGCCCTGATCCGGGCGACTTTGGACAATCAGCGGGCGGTTTCTCCCCGAGGGGCGGGACCGCCCGCTTTTTTTGCTTGACAATCGGGTATCGGGGGGAATAGACTTGGGGGGATTCTAACGACCGGTCGTTAGAATCGTGGCATTGACGATTTTCCAATCGACGCCGATCGTCAATCCACGCCACCGCCAATCGTCACCCCACGGGAGTCCCTCATGCCAATGGGCCGGATGAAGGCGACCATCAAGCAGGTCGCCATTGAGCTGTTTTTCAAAAAGGGCTACTACGCCACCAGCATCAGCGAGATCGCTCAGGGCAGCGGGATTCAGAAATCGAGCATCTATTATCATTACGAGAGCAAGGAAGCCCTTTTGCTCAATATCCTCCGGACCACCCTCGAGGACCTGACCGCTTTTCTCAAGGAGAACCTGGCCGGGGTTTTTGATCTCGAGGAGCGGATGCGGCTGGCGGTCCACGGTCATGTCCGGTTTCACCTCGAGCGGCAGAAAGAGACCTTCATCGCCAACAGCGAGATGCGGGGCCTGTCCCGGGAGAACCGGCGGGCCATTGTGGAGCTCCGGGACGAGTATGAGCGGATTTTCCAGGACCTCATCCGGGAGGGAATCGAGGATGGGATCTTCGAGCGGGGCGACGTCAAGATCCTGTCCTATGCCATCTTGACCCTTTGCACTTCGGGGGCCTCCTGGTTTCGGCCGGGGGGGCGGCTGACCATTGACGACATTGCGGCCATCTATGAGCACTTCATCATCGAGGGGCTTAAGGGTATCGGAGAGCGGGCTGGGCGTCTGAAGGATGCGGCGGGGGGTTTCCGGTAAGGGCGTCCTTTTCCTTGACAAACGGCCCTTGACGTGGGATAGGGCGGCCGGATGGCCTAACGACCGGTCGGTTGAGCACCGGGGCGACCCGGAGACCGCGCCGCTGATACCGAAACCCCATGCGGGGCGCGTGTCGGTCCCGGCCATTCATCGATATTTCCTTAGCCATGCCGGTAAGAGAGGAGGAATCGTGGATTTTGATCTGACCAAGGAACAGGAGATGATCCGCAAGGAAGTGCGGAAGTTCTCCGTCAGCGAGATCGCTCCGGTGGCCCAGGAGCTCGACGAAAAGGAAGCGTTCTCCGCCGAGCTCACCCGGAAGATGGGCGAGATCGGCCTGTTCGGGATGTTCGTTTCGGAAAAGTACGACGGGCAGGGGATGGATTACCTTTCCTACATCATCGCCGTGGAGGAGGTGGCCCGGATCGACGGCTCCCAGGCGGCGACGGTGGCGGCGGGCAACTCCCTGGGGATCGGTCCCCTGTACTATTTCGGCACTGAGGCTCAGAAAGAGAAATACCTGCCCCCGCTCTGCCGGGGAGATGCCCTCTGGGGCTTCGGGCTGACGGAGCCGACGGCCGGATCCGACGCCGGCGGGTCGAAGACGACGGCGGTCAAGGACGGCAACGAGTGGGTTATCAACGGGTCGAAGATTTTCATCACCAACGGCGCCTGCGAGATGACATCCGGGGTAACCGTTCAGGCGATCACCGGGACCCGGCCCAGCGGGAAGCCCGAGTACACCTGCTTTATCGTCGAAAACGGGACAAAGGGGTTCAAGGCGGTCCCGATGCACGGGAAGATGATGTGGCGGTCCTCCAACACGGCCGAGCTCTACTTTGACGACGTCCGGGTGCCCGAGGCGAACATCCTGGGCCAGCCGGGGGACGGGTTTCATCAGATGTTGAAGACCCTGGACGGCGGCCGGCTGTCCATCGGCGCCATGGGTCTGGGCGGGGCTCAGGGGGCCTATGACCTGGCGCTCAAGTATGCCAAAAAGCGGGAGCAGTTCGGCCAGCCCATCAGCAAGTTCCAGGCGGTGGCCTTCAAGCTGGCCGATTGCGCCATGGAGATCGAGTGCGCCCGGAACGTCCTTTACAAGGCCTGCTGGCTCCGGAACCACAACCGGCCGTTCGAAATCTACGCGGCCATGGGCAAGCTCTATTGCTCCGAGCTCATGGGCCGGGTGGTCAACCACGCCGTCCAAATCCATGGCGGATACGGGCTGATGAAGGACTACGACGTCGAGCGGTTCTATCGGGACCAGAAGCTTCTGGATATCGGTGAAGGGACCTCCGAGGTTCAGCGGATCGTCATTTCACGCTACATCGGGTGCTGATCCGCCGCCCGAACGGAAGACCTTTAAGGATGGAAGAATCGATGCAGCTACCGCAATACGAAGTCGGCAAGACCACTATCGGGCAATTGGTGGACCTTGTCGCCGAGCAGCTCGGCGAAAGCAAGGCCCTCGAGTATCCCATGCTGGGTATCCGGCACAATTACCGGGAGTTTCGTGAGGTCTGCAACCAGGTGGCCAAGGGGTTCATGGCTCTCGGGATCGAGAAGGGCGAGCACATCGCCTTATGGGCCAACAACGTCCCCGAATGGGTTTACACTCAGTTTTCCACCGGGAAGATGGGCGCCGTGATGGTCACGGTGAACACCAATTACCGGGCTTTCGAGCTGGAATATCTCCTCAAGCAGTCGGACGCCACCACCCTCTTGCTCATCGGCGGGGTCCGGGAGGCGGACGAATACCTGAAGGTCATAGACGCCATCTGCCCGGAATTGAAAGATTCAGCCCCCGGCGAGCTGTCTTCCGAAAAGCTCCCGCTCCTCAAGAACGTCATCTACCTGGGTCCGGAGCGCCGGCCGGGGATGTTTTCCTGGCGGGATCTCGTGGAGATGGGGAAGACGGTTTCCGACGAGGCTTTGGCCGAGCGGCAGGCGTCGCTCGACCCGGACGACGTGATCAACATGCAGTACACCTCCGGGACCACGGGTTTTCCCAAGGGGGTGATGCTCACCCACACCAACCTGATCGGCAACGCCAGGAGTCTGGGGGCCTGCATGGAGCTGACCCCGGCCGACACCCTCTGCATCCCGGTGCCTTTTTTCCACTGCTTCGGGTGTGTTCTGGGGACGTTGACCTGCGTGGTTTCGGGGGCGGCCATGGCGCCGGTGGTGGCCTTTAAGCCGGAGACCGTCCTGGAGACGGTCGAGGCATCTGCCTGCACCGCTCTCCACGGGGTGCCCACCATGTTCATCGCCGAGCTCGAGGCCATGAAGGACCGGGACTATGACACCTCCCATCTTCGGACCGGGATCATGGCCGGGTCGCCGTGTCCCATCGAGGTGATGAACCGGGTGGTCGATGTCATGGGGGCGACGGAGATGTGTATTACCTATGGTCAGACGGAGGCATCGCCGGGGATCACCATGACCCGGACCACCGACAGCCTGGAGCGCCGGGTGAGCACCGTGGGCCGGGCTTTGCCCGACGTGGAGGTGAAGATCCTCGAGCCTTCAACAGGCCAGCCCGTGCCGCCGGGGGTTCAGGGGGAGCTGTGTACCCGGGGCTACCACGTCATGAAGGGCTATTACAAGATGCCCGAGGCCACGGCCGAGGCCATCGACCCGGATGGCTGGCTCCACACCGGAGACCTCGCGGTCATGGACGAGGACGGCTACTGCAAGATCACCGGCCGGATCAAGGACATGATCATCCGGGGCGGGGAGAACATCTACCCCCGCGAGATCGAAGAGTTTCTCTACACCCACCCCAAGGTCAAGGACGTCCAGGTGGTGGGCGTGCCCTCCCGGAAATACGGCGAGGAGGTCGCCGCCTTTATCCAGCTCAAAAACGGGGACACGGCCACCGAAGAGGAGCTCCGGGCCTTTTGCAAGAACAACATCGCCTTTCACAAGATCCCGGCCTTTTTCCTGTTCGTGGACGAATATCCCACCACGGCCAGCGGGAAGATCCAGAAGTACAAGCTCCGGGACCAGGCCACCCAGGTTCTGAACCGGGAGGACGACGCCAATATTCAGACCGCCTGATGGCTCGGTCATTCGGGCGGCGGGCCAGGGAGGACACCATGGCAGACGACAACGTGCTTCTCATC
This sequence comes from uncultured Desulfobacteraceae bacterium, assembly GCA_964396575.1. Lineage (GTDB taxonomy): Bacteria > Desulfobacterota > Desulfobacteria > Desulfobacterales > JAABSP01 > CAYNGG01. Next base: position 5,753 of record CAYNGG010000084.1, read on the forward strand.
GAAGAGACCGACGGGGTGGCGGTGATGACCCTGAACCGGCCTCAGGCGATGAACTCGCTCAACTTCGAGCTCTTGCGGGCTTTGGCCGACGGCGTGGAGGGACTCCGCTTCCGCCGGGACATCCGGGTTCTGATCATCACCGGGGCCGGGGAAAAGGCTTTCTGCGCCGGGGCCGACTTAAAGGAGCGGGCCACCCTGACCCCGGATCAGGTCCGCGAGTTCATCTACACCATCCGGAATCTTTTTACCGCCATCGAGTTTCTCAACAAGCCGGTGATCGCGGCGGTCAACGGGGTTGCGTTGGGCGGGGGCACCGAGCTGGCTCTGGCCAGCGACATCCGGCTGGCGTCCACGTCGGCCAGCATGGGGCTGACCGAGACCCGGCTGGCCATCATCCCCGGCGCCGGCGGAACCCAGCGGCTTCCTCGACTGGTGGGCCGGGGCAAGGCCAAGGAGATGATTTTCACCGGCAAACGGGTGGGGGCTGAGGAGGCCGAACGGATCGGCCTGGTCAACGCCGTCTGCTCGCCCGAGGCCCTGATGGACGAGGCCCGGGCCATGGCGGCGGCTATATGCGAGACCGGCCCGGTGGCCATCGAGCAGGCCAAATACGCCATCAACCACGGCCTGGAAACCGATATTCACACCGGGCTGGCCATCGAGTCCAATGCTTACTGGGTGACCATCCCCACCGAGGACCGGCTCGAGGGGCTGGCCGCGTTCCGGGAAAAGCGGAAGCCGGTTTATAAGGGGAAATAGCCCCGATGCCTCGGTGACGGCGGACCGTCACCCGCTCATCCAAACCCGTCAACTTATTAAGGATGCCCAACTCATGACAGATTCAGCCATCGACAATCGGACCCACTGGGAAAACGAGGAGGCCAAGCTCGACGAGCGGGTTTACGAAGCCACCTGGCCAGGCGGGCAGAAGGCGGTGGACCGGCTGGCAAAATATAACAAGCGGCCGGTCCGGGAGCTGATCACCGAGCTGATCGACCCGGACACGGAGTTTTACGAGCTTTCCCGGATTGCCGGCTTCGGCATGGGATATCCCGGTGGAATCGAAGACGTCCCCTGCGCCGGGGTCGTCACCGGGATCGGGAAGATCCACGGCAACTGGACGATGATCATCGCCAACGACAGCCGGGTCAAGGCCGGGACCTATTTTCCCATCACCTTAAAAAAGCACATGCGGGCTCAGGCCATTGCCGAACGGTGCGGGCTCAACTGCGTTTACATCGCCGACTCGGGGGGAGCGTTTCTCCCGATGCAGGCCGATGTCTTCCCGGATGACGGCCATTTCGGCTCCATGTTCTACAACATGGCCCGGATGTCGGCGGCTGGGCTGAAGCAGATCACCCTGTCCACCGGCGGGAACACCGCCGGCGGGGCCTACATCGTCTTCATGGCCTGCCAGGCGGTGATGATCGACAAGCTGGCTTACTCCTTTCTCGGGGGGCCGCCTTTGGTCAAGATGGCCACGGGCGAGGTGATCAGCGCCGAGGACCTCGGGGGCGCGGCGGTTCACACCGGAACTTCCGGCGGAGCCGACCGGTTCTGCGAGGACCAGTCCGAAGCCATTGCCGCCGTCCGGGAGATTCTCTCCCTGGAAAAGCCCCAGGAGCTCCAGATCCACCGGTATCAGGAGACCCCCACCGAGGTCCCCACCGAGCGGCTTTACGAGATGATGCCGGCGGCCGTAAGCCATGGGATCGAGGTCCGGGGATTCCTCGAGGCCGTCTCCGACGACTCCTATTTCATCGAGTACAAACCGGATTACGCCCGGGGCCGGGGGGACAATATCGTCACCGGCAAGATCCGAATCAAGGGAATTCCCGTCGGGGTGATCGCCTCCAACGCGGTGGGGATCATCTTCGTGGAGGCGGCCCGGAAGGCCACCGAGTGGATTGTCCGCTGCTCCCAGGAGAAAATCCCGCTGCTCTTCGTTCAGAACAGCCCCGGCTACATGGTCGGCTCCGAGTCGGAGCACATGGGCATCGGGAAGTACGGCGCCGACATGGTCCGGGCCGTCTCCTGCGCTCAGGTCCCCCGGATTCAACTGGTCATCGGGCCTGACAACGGCGCGGCCAACTACGGGATGTGCGGCCGGGCCTATCGACCCCATTTTCTCTTTTCCACCATGCGGTCCCGGACCTCGGTGATGAGCGGCCGGAGCGCCGCCGGAGTGCTCCTGTCCATCGAGGAGCGGAAGCGCGAGGCCCAGGGCAGCCCCATGAGTGAGGATGAAAAAGCGGCCTTTCGCCAGCGGATGATCGACAAGTACGATGGCGAGGCCCACCCGTTTTATTGCGGGGCCCGGCTTTTAAACGACCGGGTCCTGAAGTTTTCCGAGATCCGGGACTGGCTCGGGATGGCCTTTGAGGTAAGTCTGCTTCGCCCCATCGGAGACCCCGCCTTCGGCAATTTCCGGTTCTAGAGGCTTTAGCTCGGCCGCGAGGCTGCCGGTTCCCGACTGTTGAGAACCCCCAGCTATACAGGAGAGTGACACCATGACCGAGTATGACTACTGGAAGATTTTTCCCCGGATGCCGAAAAAGGTGACCATTGGCGACATTACGGTGCGCGACGGCTTTCAGCACGAGGAGAAGTTCATCTCCACCCGGGCCAAGAAGTTCTACCTGGAAGAGCTGATCTTCGCCGGCTGCCGGGACATCGAAGTCACCAACCTGGGCAACCCCTTTCTGATGCCCCAGTTCGAGGATGCCGAGGAGCTCTTGCGGCATCTCCGGTCGGACCGCTTCAAGCAGCGGTGCGCCCGAAAGGGGATCGACTACGACGACATCACCCTGACCTGTATTACTATTCGGGAAGGGGCCGTGGACCGGGCCATCCGCCTCAAGGACGAAGGGATCGGGCCGGACCGGGTTCTGATGATGGTCTCCACCGAGGAGGAGCACCATTTCGCCAACTCCGGCTCCACTCTGCCCGAATACTGGCGGGAGGCGGAGCGATGCACCCAGAAGTGCAACGACGCCGGGATCAAGATGTGCGGGACCGTCTCGACCATCTGGGGCAGCCCCATCGGCGGGGCCACCGACCTCAAGGACGCGGTGGAGTTCACCAAGCGCTGGCTGGAGATCGGGGCTCATGACGTGGAGCACGCCGACCATGACGGGTCGGCCTCCGCCCCGGATGTTTACCGGTACTTTTCGATGATTTTGGACGAAATCCCGGACACCCGCCTCCACATTGCCCATTTCCATGAGACGAAGCGGGTGGTCGCCGCCTCGATCCTGGCCTGCCTTCACGCCGGGATTGATCAATTCGAGGCCACCCTCGGCGGCCTCGGGGGCCAGCCGGCCAACTTCCTGGATGACAGCCCGGTGAAGGGGACCGGGGAATACTACTACAAGGACCCCCGGTACGTGGGCCTGACCTGTCTCGAGGACCTCCTGGTCCAGATTGACGAGATGGGGATCGAGCACGGCTACGACGTTGACCGGGTTCTCTGGCTCGGCAACCGGATGGAAAAGACCATCGGCCGGCGGCTCCGGTCCGAGGCGGTGATCAACGGCCGGACCCAGAAGGAAGGCCATCCCCAGTTCGCCCGCCCGGGCCTGAAAAAGCGCAAGGACAAGGTCGGCGAGAAGCCGGGCCAGCAGCTCCCCGATGAGTGGAAGGAGAAGGCCGAGCTGCCGGAGCAATACCGGACGTAACCCTTTCCGGGGGGCCGGCCGCCGGCCCCCCGGACCGATTCACGGAAACGGAGCGATCATGCAGAGCAAGGATCAGACGCCGCACATCAACGTCGATTATTTCGAGGACCTCACCGGCGACATCGCCGAGGGGGGGGAAGCCGTGGACATGGTCCAGGAGATCGGGAACCGAATCCGGTCGCTGCGGAAGGACAAGGGCATCAGCCTGGACTCCCTGGCCGAGTCCACCGGCTATGACGTCGAGCTGTTGTCGAGCATCGAGGCCGGGACGGCCAAACCTCAGCTCGGCACGGTGATGAAGCTTTCCAAGGCCCTGGACGGGGCCTTCAGCCGGCTCCTGTCCGGCGCCGGGGACAAGCCTTATGCCATCACCCGGAAGGCGGAGCGCAAATCCATCTTCCGGTCCACCACCCAGAAGGGCCAGAAGGCGCTCTACGCCTACAAGAGCCTGGCGCCCGAGGTCAAGGGCCGGCACATGGAGGCCCTCATCGTACAATTGGAGGAAAACCCGGACGAGGAGACCTCTCTCCATGACGGCGAGGAGTTCATCTTCGTCCTCGACGGGATCGCCCTGCTCAAGATCGGCGAAGACCGGTTTGAGCTCGAGCCCGGCGACAGCGCTTATTACCTCTCCTCGACGCCCCATCTCATCGCCGCCAAGGAGAAGACCGCCACCATCCTGGCGGTCCTCTACGAAGCCTGAGCGGCGCCGTCGGGAGGCGATCAGCCGAAAGGAGCACACCCATGAACGAGATGTTGTGGCAACCATCCCCGGAACGGGTCCGGGAGACGAACATGTACCGGTTCATGACCCGGATCAACGACCGGTACGGCAAGGACTTCAAGGACTACCCCGACCTCTGGGCCTGGTCGGTGGAAAACATCGTCGAATTCTGGGCCGAGATGTGGTCGGTCGCCGACATCCGGGCCTCGGCCCCCTATCGGGAAGTCATCGACGACCCGACGAAGATGCCCGGGGCCAAGTGGTTTTCCGGAGCCCGGCTCAACTTCGCCGAAAACCTCCTCCGCTACCGGGACGACGGCAAGGCCATCCTTTTCAAAGGCGAAGGGATGCCGGTCCGGACCCTGACCTACGGGGAGCTCTACGACGAGGTGGCCCGGGTGGCCGGATCGCTCCGGGACCTCGGGATTCAGCCGGGGGACCGGGTGGTGGGCTTCATGCCGAACATGCCGGAGACCATCATCGCCATGCTGGCGGCCACGAGCCTCGGGGCCACCTGGTCCTCGTGCTCCCCCGACTTCGGGATCAAAGGGGTTCTCGACCGGTTCGGACAGATCAAGCCCCGGGTCCTCTTCACCGCCAACGGCTATTCCTTTAAGGGCAAGCACCTCGACTCCCTCTCCCGGATCACCGATATCCTAAAGGAGATCGGGACGGTGGAAAAGGTCGTGGTGGTCCCCTACACCGACCCGAGCCCGGACATCAGCGGGGTTCCCAACGCGGTGACCTACGAGGACTTCAAGGCCAGGGGCGAAGTGGGGGAGATCGACTTTGTTCAGCTTCCCTTCGACCATCCCCTTTACATCATGTACTCGTCGGGGACCACCGGCCTGCCCAAGTGCATGGTCCAGAGCGCCGGGGGAATCCTCGTCCACCAATTAAAGGAGCTGATCCTCCATACCGATCTCAGCCGGGATGACGTGATTTTCTACTTCACCACCTGCGGGTGGATGATGTGGAACTGGCTCACCGCATCGCTGGGCACCGGCGCCACATTGGTCCTTTTCGACGGCAACCCCTTCCATCCTCATCCGGGAGCCCTCTGGGAGCTGGCCGAAGAAGTCGGAATCACCGTGTTCGGCACCAGCGCCGGGTACCTTTCCGCCCTCGAGGCGGCCGGGGTCAAGCCGGGGCGGGAGTATGACCTTTCAGCTCTCCGGGCGGTCCTGTCCACCGGCTCGCCCCTGTCGATCGAGGGGTTCCATTACGTTTACGGCGAGATCAAGGCCGACCTCCAGCTCGCATCCATCTCCGGCGGCACCGACTTGAACGGCTGCTTCGCCCTGGGCAACCCCATGGAACCGGTTTACGCCGGAGAGCTTCAGTGCCGGGGGCTGGCCATGAAGGTGGAGGCCTTTAATGAAAATGGAAAGCCGGTGATCGGCGAGCAGGGCGAGCTGGTCTGCACGGCGCCGTTTCCCTCGATGCCCATCTATTTCTGGGATGATCCGGACGGGAAGAAGTACCACGACGCCTACTTTGACGTCTATCCGGGAGTCTGGCGGCACGGGGACTACATCGAGATCAACGAGCGGGGCGGGGTGGTGATCTACGGCCGGTCCGACGCCACTCTCAACCCCGGCGGGGTCCGGATCGGGACGGCCGAGATCTACCGCCAGGTCGAGCAGCTCGACGAGATCGCCGACAGCCTGGTCATCGGCCAGCCCTGGAGAAACGACATCCGGGTGGTCCTGTTCGTCAAGATGATGCCCGGCTACGAGCTTGATGACGCGCTCCGTGACCGGATTCGCCGGACCATCCGGTCCAACGCCTCACCCCGGCATGTCCCGGCCAAGATTCTGGAGGTCCCGGACGTGCCTTACACTCTGAACATGAAAAAGGTGGAGCTGGCGGTTAAGAAGGTGATCCAGGGAAGGACGGTCCTGAACAAGGACGCCCTGAGAAACCCCGAGATCCTCGACCATTACGCCGGCATGCCCGAGCTCCAGGAAGACTGATCAGAGACCTCCGAGGTTTCCAAAGTTTTGGAAACCTCGGAGGTCTTCGGCTCAGGCGGCCCGGCACCCCGCCGGGCCG
>CAYNGG010000085.1:0-12139 GCA_964396575.1 uncultured Desulfobacteraceae bacterium
GCTCAGCCTCTCCGTTCCAAACCGGTCCATCTCCCCCGCTTTACAGCCTCCCCCCGGATGGAGTATCCTGCGATTATCGGCTCCCGGCCGGCTCAGCGGCATCCTGATGTCCCCAGAGCTCACCGATCCGCCCGGCCCGTGTCGGGAGCGGCGTTACCCCAAACGGTAAGGAGAAAGCCATGAACACCCGCAAAGCAGTGTTTGCCGGAAGCTGGTATCCCGGCACGGCGGAGAAGTGCGAGCAGCAGATCAAGACCTTTTTAAAGGATGGCTCCGGCGGGATCACCGGAGCGCCCCTTGTCGGCGGGATCGTCCCCCATGCCGGCTGGTTCTTCTCCGGGAGCATCGCCTGCAACGTCATCCATTGCCTGGCCGCCGGGCCGCCCCCGGACACGGTGGTCGTCTTCGGGATGCACCTGCCGCCGGGGTCGCCGAGCTACATCATGCCCGACGGCGCCTGGGAGTCCCCCTTTGGCCCGCTTCAGATCGACGAGGTCCTGGCCGCCGCGCTCATGGCCCGGTTTTCCTTCCAGGTCGAGTCGCCGGGGGTCTTTGCCCGGGACAACACCATCGAGCTTCAGGTCCCCTTTCTCCGGTATTTCCTGCCTGACGCTCAATTCGTCCCCATCGGGGTGCCGCCATCGCTCAATTCCCTGGAGATCGGCCTAGCTCTGGCCGAGATCGCCCGGGAAGGCGGCCTGAAAGTGATGGTCCTCGGCTCCACCGACCTCACCCATTACGGGGTCAATTATGGGTTCGAGCCCCAGGGGAGGGGCCGGGTCGCGGTGGACTGGGTCCGGTTTGAAAACGACCGGCGGATTATCGAGGCCATGCTGGCCATGGACCCCGAGGCGGTGATCCGTGAGGGGCTGGATAACAAGAACGCCTGCTGTGCCGGAGCGGCGGCCACGGCTTTAACCGCCGGGAAGGCCATGGGCGCCAAGAGCGCGGAATCCCTGAGCTACGCCACATCCTACGAGAAAAACCCGGACGACTCCTTCGTGGGGTACGTGGGCATCGTTTTTTAAGATGGCCAACCGACTTTCTCAACCTTGCTCCTTCCGCGTGGGCGCCGTGCTGTTCGACTTTGACGGGACCCTCACCCTCCCCGGAGCCCTCGATTTCACCGAGATCAAGAATTCCCTCGGCTGTCCACTCCACGAGCCGGTCCTCGAGTTCATCGACCGGATGACCGACCCCCGCCGGCAGGCCGAGGCACGGGATGCCCTGGACCAGCTCGAGCAGGCGGCCGCATCCCGGTCCGCTCCCAACGACGGGGCCGAAGAGACCATCCACGCCATCCGGGGCATGGGGATCAAGATCGGGATCATCACCCGGAACAGCTTCGCCTCGATCTCAGCGGCCCTGAAGAACTTCGACGGGATCGGAGCGGACGACTTCGACCTGATCATCTCCCGGGACGACTCCATCAAGCCCAAACCGAGCCCCGACGGCATCCTGATGGCGGCCCGGTGGCTCGATGTGCCCCCTGACGAGATCCTGATGGTGGGTGACTTCATCTTCGACGTCGAAGCCGGCCGGGCCGCCGGGTCCATCACCGTGTTTTTGAGCGACCCCGGGAAACAAACGGCGGCGGCCGACGCCGATTTCGTCATCTCCGAGCTCTCGGAGCTGTCGGACATCATCCGGCTGGGACGTCCCCTGCCGGGCGGAAAGTTTCCCAACGCCCTGCTCAAGAAGTTTCTGGACGATTTCGGCTTTGACGACCCGTCGGTGATCATCAATCCGGGGATCGGCGAGGACATCGCCGCCGTGGACGTGGAGGCCGAGGAAGTCCTGATCCTCAAGTCGGACCCCATCACCTTTGCCACCGATGCCATCGGCCACTACGCGGTCCTCATCAACGCCAACGACATCGCCACCTCGGGGGCCGCTCCCCGCTGGCTCCTGACCACGCTCCTCTTGCCCGTCGGGATCTCGGCGGCTCAGGTTTTCGCCGTCCTAAACGACCTGAAAACGGTCTGCCGACAGTGGGGCATCACCCTCTGCGGCGGTCACACGGAGATCACCGACGCCGTGTCCCGGACGGTGATTTCCGGGACCCTCGCCGGCACGGTGGCCCGGCGGGACCTCATCGACAAACGCCGGATGCGCCCCGGCGACCGGGTCCTGCTCACCAAAGGCGTCTCGGTGGAAGGCACATCCATCATCGCCCGGGAGCTCGGGGATCAGCTTCAAAACAAGGGGATGACGGCCGAGGAGATCGAGCGGTGCAAGGCCTTTTTAGACGAGATCAGCATTCTCACCGAAGCCCGGATCGCCGCATCGGTCCCCGGTACCAGCGCCATGCACGACGTCACCGAAGGGGGCCTGGCCACGGCACTCGAAGAGCTGAGCATCGCCGGGGGCCACGGCATCCGGGTCGAGACGGAAGCCATCCCGATTTACCCCGAAACTTTGAGGATCGCCGAGCTCCTGTCGGTGAACCCCCTGGGCCTCATCGGGTCGGGAAGCCTCCTCATCGCCTGCCGTCCGGAGAGCGCCGAGGCCCTGGCCGAAGCCATCCGGGATGTCGGGATCACCGTGACCGCAATCGGGGAGGTGACCGACGAGGCGCCCGGGATTCAAGCCTTCCGGGAGGGGGCGTCCGTCCTCTGGCCCCGGTTCGAAGTCGATGAGATCGCCCGGCTGTTTTGATCTATATGCCGCTTTGGCCCCGATCTTTGGGTTGACACCCCCACGCCGGTCGGTGTATAAAACTCAGCCATTATCGGTGCCATGAAGGCACCAGACGGTTTGGATTGAACATATCGATATCGCGAAAATCGGCCACGAAGGCCCGCTCCGAGCAGTACGGGGTGGTCGTGGCCGTTTTTTATTTGGATTAGCGCAAATGTTTGAAATCAATCAGATTTTGAAAAGGTCGATCCCGGTAGTCATCCTGAGTGGCCTGCTCCTTTCCGCTCCGATGGCCGGAGCCGAAGGGCGTCGGATTCAACAGGATGTTGACGGTGACGGCCGGCCGGACCGGATCGCTCACATCAATGCCGACGGGGACCTCGTCCGGCTGGAGATCGACTCGGACGGCGACGGCACCCCGGAGGCGGTCCAGCATTACGAAAACACCCAGGTGGTCCGCATTGAGCGGGACACCAATGGAGACGGCCGGTTCGACCAGACGGACCATTTCACGAACGGAAAGCGGACCCGGCAGGAACGGTTCGACGCCCGGGGACGGACCGTCGCCGTCATCGACTTCGCCGATAATGGGCAGCCCAAGACCTGGCGGCGGGACACGGCCGGAGACGGTCGGCTCGACACCACCGACCGCTACCAGAACGGACGGATCGTCGCGTCGGAAGCTGACACTGACGGCGACGGCCGGCCGGATCTCTGGGACCAATATGAAAACGGTCGGCCGACGGTCCGCCGGGTGGATGAAAACGGCGACGGGCGGGCGGATACGGTTTTCCAGTACGATCCCGACGGCAATCCGCGGACCAGCCGGCATGACACGGACGGCGACGGCGTCCTGGAAACCCGGCGGGTCTATCGGAACGGCACGGTAATCCGGACGGAGATTGACGCGGACGAGGACGGCCGGCCCGAGCGGATCACCCACTACAAAGGCGGGGTGGCGGTCCGCCGGCAGCAAGATGACAACGATGACGGGACCGTCGATGTGACGGTCTGGTTCAAGGCGGGAAAGCCGGTCCGGCGGGAGACGGACACCAATGGCGACGGCCGGGTGGATCGAATTACCGAGCTCGACGGGAACGGCCGGCCCCGGATAGTCCGGGAGCCGGGGGGCGGGTCCGAAGGCGGCGAGCGGGTCACCTACTTTGCCGGCGGCGCAATCGAGCGGGTCGAGGAAACCGGTCCCAACGGGAAATCCCGGACCGTCACCCGTTACAAAGCCGGTCAGCCGGTTGAGCAGACCATCGACAAGGACGGCGACGGCCAATCCCAAACCACGATCACCTTTGACGAGGCGGGACGGATGAAGGCATCGATCCAGGACACCAACGGCGATGGTCAAGCGGATGTCTGGAGCGCTTATGCCGACGGGAATCTGATACGGATCGAAAGCGACCGGAACGGAGACGGCCAAATCGACGAGCGGGCCATCCATGAGGAGGGCAAGCGGGTCCGGGTCCTGGCGGACACCGACGGTGACGGCCGGTTCGAGACGACCCGGCATCTTGACCGGCCGGACTGGGACGTCGTGGTCGAAGTGGATGCCGACGGCGACGGGCAGCCCGATTCCCGGACCTGTTACATCGAGGAAACCATGCGGCGCCGGGAGGAAATGGACGCGGACGGAACCGCCGTCCGGGTCGAGGTCTTTGACGAGTCGGGCCGGATCATCCGGTCCGAAGGCCCGGCCGACGGCGGCGAAGGGGCCCGGATCATCTGGCATTTCGACAAAACGGAGACGGCCGTCCGGGCCGAGACCGATTCGGACGGCGACGGCGACACCGAGGTCTGGTTTCACTACACGGACGGCCGGATCGCTTACGTGGAAGAAGACCGGAACAACGACGGGCGGCCCGATCTCTGGGAGATCTATGACGACAACGAGCAGGTCCGGATTCTGCTCAAGGACCTTGATTTCGACGGGGTGGCCGATCTGGAATCCCGACCGGCCGAGAACGACGATTGAAGGATGCGGGGGACTGAATGATCGAATTGATCCAGAAAGGCGGCGTCCTCGTGGTGCCGATCATGTTGTGCTCGGTGCTGGCGGTGGCCATTTTCCTGGAGCGGGCCATCCGGTTTGCGATTCTCCGGCGACGCGGCCGGTCCGTGGACCGCGACGTGGCCGTGCGGATGGAGGCCGATGACGCGGCCGGCGCCATGTCAACGGCTCATAACAGCCGGTCCCCCATGGGCCGGGTCCTGGTCCAGGGACTCGATGTGATGGACGGCGACCGGGACACCCTCGAGACGGTGCTGATCCACGCGGCCGAGAAGGAGGTTCGGGACCTGTCCCGCTATCTCCAGGCCCTGGCCACCATCGCCAACATCGCTCCCTTGTTGGGGCTGCTGGGGACGGTCATCGGGATGATCAAGGCCTTCATGATCATCCAGGACATGGGCGGGAAGGTCAATGCGGCGGTCCTGGCCGGCGGGATCTGGGAGGCGATGCTCACCACGGCCCTGGGGCTGTCGGTGGCCCTGCCGACTCTCGTGGCTCACAGCTACCTCGTCGCCCAGGTGGACCGCTACGAGGCCCGACTCCAGGACGGCACCGTCCGGTTCTTGAAAAGCCTGACAACCCGGAAGGCGGTCTGAGCCATGCTGGTCCATCGAAAAAAGCGGCCCCGGTACGCCGTCCAGGCCCCGTTGACCTCACTGATCGACATCGTCTTTTTGCTCCTGATCTACTTTCTGCTGACCACCAATTTCATGGTCGAAGAGGGCATCGACGTCAAGCTTCCCCGGGCCGACGCGGCCCGGACTCAAAATCAGACCGAGATCACCATCGTGGTGGATGAAAGGGGCCGGGCCTTCATGGGAAATCGCGAGGTGCCCTTGCACCAGCTCTTTGACGCGGTCCAGGCCCGGATCGCGGGAGACCCCGACCGGCTGGTGGTGATCAAGGCGGACCGGTCGGTGGAGCTGGACAAGGCGGTCCGGGTGATGGATGTGGCCAAGGCGGCCGGCGCCGGCCGCCTCAGCCTGGCCACCGAGCGGAGGCATTAAGATGGAAAGCGCTGAAGCCGTGGCCGACCGGCGGAAGCCGGACCGCCCCAATTGGCTGTTGAGCGGCTTGATCCTCGTTTCCATCGGGATTCACGCCGGGATTCTGATGCAGATCAGCGGGCTGACCCAGCCCCGGCCCACTCCGCCCATCGAGCTGACGGTCCGGGCTCCTCAGAGACCGCCGGCCCGAGCCATCCCTCGCCCGCCCGTCCGGCCGACGCCGCCTCCGCCCACCGAAACCGATCCGGCCCCGAAGGTCCGGCCGATCACCCCCCAACCGACCCCTCCGCCGCCGGCGGAAACCCCGGCTCCCAAAGCGCCCCCGGCGCCTACCCCTCCGGTTTCCGCCCCGTCCGCGCCGAGCCTTTCCGCGCCGGCCATCGCTGATTGGAATCCGCCGCCGGCCCCGGCCCCAGTGGCCGCGCCGGCTCCACCCGAGCCCCGCCCGTCACGGGTGAGCCCTCGGCCGGATCCATCCGCCAAGGCCGAATATCTCGCCCGCATCCGGTCCCGGATCGAAAGCCGGAAACACTACCCCCATCGGGCACGACGTCAGCGGATCGAAGGGACGGTCGTGGTCCGGTTTGTCATTGGAACCGACGGCCGGGTGGACAATCTGGAAATCGTTGAATCTTCCCGCCACCGGGTCTTAAACGAGGCCGCCCTGTCGGCCATCCGCAACGCATCCCCCTTTCCCCGGCCCCCCGACGGGCTGTCCGCAGGCCCCATGACCCTGGAAGTCCCGATTGTCTTCGATTTGACGTGACGGCCCGTTGATCGCCCTTCCGCCGAGGACGGAAAAGCCTATTCTCCCACGGACACCCTGTTGCTCCGGAATGGGAGCCTATTTGACCGGTACGCAGACGCAGATCTGATTGCAGGTGCAAATCGTCCCGCCGACCCGGGGAATCAAAAAGCCGCCGGGCACGCAGTTGCAAGTACAGATGGCCCCGGCCGGAATCGGGGTGCCGCATGGCTGAGTCCCGGTGATGGTTCGGCCGTACTGGTCGGTGTAGGTGTAAGTCCCGGCTTCCTTCCCCTTCGGATAGGCGTCCTTGTCGAAAAGGCAGGTCAGGGTCTCGTTTCGGGCGAGGTCCACCAGAATGATCCGCTTATCCCCGGTTCCGGCGGCCAGAAGGGACCCGTCCGGACTCACCGCCAGGCAATGGACGTTACGGGTGTCGAGGTCCAGGGTCCGGTCGTAGGTCCCGGAGGGGATTCGCCAGAACACGACCGTTCCGTCGTGCATCCCCGTGATCGCCCGACAGGGGCCCGTCATGGTAAAGGCCAGCCCGCCGGCCGGGCGGGCATCAGCGTCAAAGTCCCGGAGTATCCGGCCCTGGGCGACGTCATAGATTCGGACCGGCTCATGCCGGTGGTCCGATACAATAACCAGAAAGATCCCCAGCGGGTCAAAGGCGAGGGCCTCGACGGAGTATTTCAGCGGAATCCGCTGGACCCGTTTGCCCGTCTTCAGGTTCCAGAGAGATACCCCCTTGCCCACCGCCCCGGCCAGGACGCCGTGGTCGGCGGAAAGGGTCAATCCGGTGACGGGGTAATCGCCGTCGCCCTCAAGTTGTTTCAAGGTGATCCCCAGTCGGGGCGTCCAGACGGTCACCCGCCCATTGGGCCCGCCGGCCAGGAGAGATTCGCCGTCGGGGGTAAAGGCCAGGCTGCCGGCCGCTTCGTCGGCGCTGCTCAGGGTCCGAACCGTCTCCCCGGATGGGATCGCCCGGAGCGTGATCTCCCCCGGTCCTCCCACGGCCAGGGTCTTGCCGTCCGGAGAGACGGCCAGGCTTTTGATCTCGGCCTTGTCCTCGTCCCAGGTCGCCGCCAGGGCTCCGGCCGGCATCTCCCAGAGCTTGATTCCGTCCTCGGGACAGAAGGAGACCAGATAGGCCCCGTCCGGAGTAAATCCCAGCCAGGAGACGGATTCCCGATGGGCCTTGATGTCCGGCGAGCAGGCCGACGGGGCATCCTCGGCCGGGTCCGGCGCCGCGGCGGCTTCGGGGATGAGCGGCCGGGCTCCGGTCAGCAGGCCGACGGCCGCCGCGGCCGTGGTGAGGAATCCTCGGCGGCCCACGGTCCAGTCGGGGTCAAAGGATTGAATAGCGCGGAGCCGGGGCCGCGATTCGGTCCCGTCCGCGTAAACGCGCTTGAGCAAAAAATCGGGGGATTTGGCTCGGGTCATGAGCGCTCCTTAACCGGGCTCGGCGGGCTCGCCCCGCCAGACGAGCCCGCCGCTTCGGTGAATGCGGTCCAAGAGCTGATGGATAATCAGCTCGCGGTTCAACCGACACCGGTCCGAATCGCCCCCCGGCTCACGGGTGGCGCAGTCTCCGGCACAGTGCCATTTGCAAAAGCATCCTTTACATTCCGGGATGCGATCGGCCGTCCGATTGATCCGGGCCGCCAGCGCGGCCCGGTCGATGGAAAATCCGCCGCTGCCGTCGTATCGGCCCACGATGAGCCGGTCGGCGGCCGGGTGGGATCTGCCGTGGACCTCGAAACAGGCGGTCACATCCCCGTCGGGGGTGACCACCAGGGCCCGGCAGGGGGCCTGACAGAACCGGCGGGTCAGGACATCCAGTCGGGCCCCGGAATAGAAGACCTCGACCCCGGCCGACTTCCCAGTGGCGCGGGCATGGACAAGCTCTCGGACAAACCGGTCCCGGGGAACCGGCCGAAAACCGTCCCGACGAGCCCGGCCCTGGTAAAAGACCGGCTCCACCTGTATCCGCCGAGGGAGGTGGTGGTCAATGATCCAGGCGACGGCCTCGGCCAGACCGTCCACGGATTCCTCGGTCACCGTCATCCGGACCCCATAGGCCGTTTCCCGTCGGTCCAGGGCGGTCATCGTTCGGATCACGGCGGGGGACGATGGCCCGCCGCCCACCGTTGGCCGCTGGGTGTCCTGGACTGAGGGCGGGCCGTCACAGGACAGGCTGATCTCGGAGAAGTGGTCCAGGATGTACCGGCCGACTCCTCGCTCCGGGGAAGCCATGCCGTTAAAGGCCCCGTGGAGCCGGATGCTCAGCCCGTGCCGCTTGGCGGCCCGCCGGGCATGGTCGGCCGCGCCAATGATCAGCTCCGGATGGAGACTTGGCTCCCCGCCGCCGTGGAACCCGAGAGAGAGCTCCTCACCGCCGTTTTCCAGGACGGCGGCCACCACCGTGTCGATGGCCGCCCGGGCCACCGCCAAGGGCATCTCCCGGACCGGTCCGTCGCCGGCGGCCGCGTAACAGTAAACGCACCGTAAGCTGCACCGGGTGGTGGGAAAGAGGATCGCCGTGTCCCACCGGGGGCCGGTATCGGCGAACGGGTCCTCGGGGATCGGGGCCGGGGTCAGCAGATCGAGCCTGTCCAAAAGGGCATGGGTTTCGGGGCAGGGGGACGAGGCCCCGGAAACGTCGCCCGAACGATGGTCAAGCCACTCGCGGACGGTCAGGATCTCGTTGACCAGAGCCGGGTTGGCGATAAAGGCGGTCCGCTTGAGGGGCGAATAGATCAGATGGTCGGCGCCCCCCAGGGGGATGGCAAAGATCTGGCGGGAGACGGAGGCCGACGGGTCGGCCACCGGAGAAATCCCCGGGGCGTTCATTTTTCCCGGCGCATACAGCGGCGAGCCTTCCGGGCAAACTCGATGGCCTGATCATTCAATGCCGCTTGCCTTCGCTGAAAGGCCGCTTCGCCAAGCTGGGTCCGCCGGTGGTGAAGGTCCCGCCGGGCGTCCACGAGCGCCTGATACTCACGGTCCAGGGCCGCGTCGGAGACGATCGGGCCGGCGGGCTCTCCGTTATCCGGCGCCGATCCGGAACCGGTCCCGTCCGCAGCCGGCCGATCCACCCGAAGAACGCTTTTCAGCGGAATCCCGATGGTCTGGCCGTAGCGGGTGTAGAAGACCTGGCCGTCTTGCTCCCAGGTCGCCTCGGCCCGGATGGTCCGCCCGTTTTTCAGGACAATGGTATCCGCCCAGGCCGAGGGCAGGCAGAAGAAGGCCGTCAGCCCAACGGTCCATGCGAGGACGATCCGGGCGAGGACGAGCCGGACAAGGATGACCCGACCGGCTCGACGGCCCCGGAGCCATGGGAAGAGGAAGGGAATCATTGCCGATCAGCCCACCATGTCGAGGATGGCTTCCAGCTCGGTCGCGCATTCGATCTTGGCTTCATTTGGCCCGTCAAAGTTGATAATCCGGTTTTCGATGTCCAGCTCGATCACCTGGCATCCGTGTTTCTGGATAATCTGGGTGATCATTTGAAGGATCTGCTCATTGCTTAGCTCATTCAAAACTCGCTCCTTTCACACATCTTTTGATTCAGGTTATCCAACCAGAGGCCAGATTTCAAGGTTTTTTAGGTTTCGCGAAATCAATCTCGTTATCTGGAGATGACGGATCGGCGGGAAATGTGGTATATTGATTTCAATCCATGGATCGATCCCGATCCGAAGCCCGCCCCAAAAGGGGTTTGAGCCCAACCATTCAGAAAGGAGAAGACAATGAAACAATGCATGATGGTATTGGCGGTTTTGCTGCTGGCGGTCAGCCCGGTTCATGCGGATACGTCTATCTTTGATCCGATCCCTTTCCCTGTCGAGGTCATCCAGGTTCCGGACGACATCATCTTTCCCCTTGAAACCTATGAGCTCACCGTTCACATCCAGGGATCGGGCAATGTCGAAAGCTCCCCGGAGGGCCTCGACTGTACTTCCGACAGCCTGGGAGACACCGAGACCTGCACCTATCAGTTTGTCAGCGGAAGCGCCGTGGCCCTCACCGCGACGCCCGTCAGCGGCGACAATTTCACCGCCCAGTTCGGAGAATGGTCCGGCGCCTGCTCAGGCTCCGGCGCCTGCCCCCTGATCATGAACGACGACAAGGAGGTAACAGCCCATTTCACCGCCTTGGGGACTCCGGTTTTCGCATTGCCGGTGCCCTCGGCTCAGGAGACCTTCAGCTACCACCCGGCCGAGGTGCCCTATAAAAATCCCGACCCGAGCCTTTGTAAGCCCTTTGCCATCGGAGCGTCCTACTTCTCCGACGGAATCACGCCCCAGGTCGGACTGCCGCCGTTTGGCGGGGACGTGGACGTTTACCTGGGAGTCCAGATGCCCGACAGCCCCGAGATCCTGCTCGTCGGGGCCGATGACGCCACCATTACCCCGCTGTCCGCCGGGATCATCCCCTGGCGGGAGGACGTCAGCTTCCAGAACCTCGACGTGGGACTCTTCGGCACCATCCCGCCCGGCAGCCTCACCCCCGGCACCTATCGGCTCTACCTGATGGTCACCCCGGCGGACTCGATGGACAGTTTCTACCTCTGGCAGAGCTACTTTGAGCTCTGGTAACGGACAAACGCAACCGGCCGGGGCGGAGATGCGCTCCGGCCGGGCCCGTGGATTTCCACCCAAAAGGAGCGATTATGACGACGGAACGGTTGAAAGCGGGAGACGCGCTGATTCTGGTGGACGTGCAGAACGATTTTTGCCCCGGCGGGGCCTTGCCCATCCCGGACGGAGACGCGGTGGTCCCGGTCTTAAACGACTGGATTCGGGCGGCCCAATCGGCCGGCGTCCCGGTCTATGCGTCCCGGGACTTCCACCCCAAGGGCCATCTGAGCTTTGCCGACGGGGGCGGGGACTGGCCGCCCCACTGCATCCAGGACACCGACGGCGCCGCCTTTCACCCGGACCTCGCCCTGCCCCCGGATGCGGTGATCATCACCAAGGGGGTTCGGTTCGACCAGGACCAGAATTCGGCCTTCGACCAGACCGGCCTGGCCGATCAGCTCCGGCGCGACGGGGTCAGCCGGGTCTGGGTGGGCGGCCTGGCCCAGGATGTCTGCGTCCTGGCCACGGTCCTCGATGCCCGGGCCGCGGGATTCCAAACCCTGGTCATCCGCGACGGGATGCGGCCGGTCACCGAGGAAGGCGGCCGGGATGCCATTAAGCAGATGGAATCGGCGGGGGCGGAGGTGGTCTGAGAGGTACGGATCAATGTGCCTGATCCGAGACCGCCAAACAAAAAAAACGGGCCGAGGCATTGTTTGCCACGGCCCGTTTTGATTGTCGATATTGCCGACACGGGGATTGTCTGATTCTAACGGCTTTTGGAGAGCCTGAAATACAGCAAGCAGTTTATCCATTAAAATCTTTACACTCTTTGGGGAAATGGACATGACGATTCGTTTGATTTCAACGTGTTATGGCAAAAAGCCGTGTCTATTTTTATTTATATTAAAATAAAATAGTTACGCCAACTATCGCCAAAAGATGTCAGGGTCCTGTCCATCTCCTGGGAACCGTCTTTTTTGTTTACATCCCAAGCCGTTTTATGACTGATGGTCAGTGGGGTGGCGTAAGTCAGCTCCCCGGGGATAACCTCCTGATAAAAGATGTTGGCGGTTCGGATGAACGCTTCGGTTTTGATCAACCCCCAAATCCCTGACATGGTTTAAATCTTCGACGGGGA
>CAYNGG010000086.1:0-12035 GCA_964396575.1 uncultured Desulfobacteraceae bacterium
CGCCCACGCCCCTGGGCTCCAGGTACTCGAAAATCACCTGATAATTTCCCCGGGGGGCGTACACCGCGATCCGGCCGAGCCCGGTCACCTCCATTCCGTCCTCGGGCCGGAACCGCAACGACCGGTTTTGTCCCTTGAACATCACCCCGGCGATCTGGGCCGTGTCGTCTTTTAAGGTGAAATAGAAATGGCCCGATGCCGGCCGCCTGAAGTTGGAGATCTCCCCTTCCACCCAGACGATGGGGAATTGATCTTCCAGAGCCTCTTTAATCGCCGCCGTCAGCCCGGAAACGGTGTAGATCGTCCGGGCCGGGGGCCTATTGTCCATTCCGGCCGCCATGGTCCGACCTCCCTACCATACATGTTTGCCGCATTCAATCCCCTTTTAACCGATCGATGTAGTCCCGGACCGCCGGCAGCACGTAAACCCCCTCGCCGACCCGTCCGGCAAGGCAGGTTCCCAGAAGGCGGTTTTTCCGGGGGGCCGAGAGGTGCCGGTCCATGACGTAAACCCATTGGCCCTTGACCCGGCAAAGCCCGCTTTTAACCTGGACCCGGGCGTTTTTGAAGCTGTGCTCCTCCACGGTAATCGCCAGCCGCTCGGCCAGCTCCCGCAAATGGCCGTAAAGCTCATCCGATTTCATCCGATTTCTCTTGAAAAAGCGGCCAGAGGCATTATAATAGCATTGTTTATAACGACAACGATTATCTTTTCTAGGAGGTGACCATGGCGTATTACGCACAAAGCAGACCCCGGACCCAGGTGGCGGTAAACTCGTTTCTCCAGAGCGTTTACAACTGGATGGCCATCGGGCTCGGATTGACCGGTCTTGTGGCATATCTGGTGGCCAACAGCGAGACCATGATCCGGCTGATCTTCGGCAATCAGCTCGTGTTTTTCGGCTTGATCATCGCCGAGCTGGCCCTGGTTTTCAGCATCAGTGCCCGGGTCCACAAGATGACGGCGACCACCGCCACATCCCTTTTCGTTCTTTACGCGGCCTTGAACGGGGCGACCATCTCGTCCATTTTCCTTGTCTATTCCCGGTCGTCCATCGCCTCGACCTTTTTCATCTGCGCGGCCATCTTCGTCGCGTGCAGCATTTACGGTTACGTCACCAAACGCGACCTGACCTCGCTGGGCAGCTTCCTGTTCATGGGGCTCATCGGGATCATCATCGCCTCGGTGGTCAACCTCTTTCTTCACAGCTCGGCGGTGGCCACCATCGTCAGCTATCTCGGAGTCTTCATCTTCATCGGGCTGACGGCCTATGACAGCCAGAAGCTCAAGGAGATGGCCCGGACCCAGCCCGAGGGCCTCGAAGCCGGGGCGGTTCGGAAAGGGGCGATCCTGGGGGCCCTGTCCCTCTACCTCGACTTCATCAATATGTTCCTCTTCCTTCTGTATATCTTCGGCGGCCGGGAATAAGCGCCGATCTGAAAACTCTGTCTTGAGCCTGGAAAAGCGCCCCGGCCTTGCCGGGACCGAATTTCCAGATTTCGAACAGGCTCTAAAACGCAAAAATCCCCTGTGCGGGCTTCCGGCCTTAACCGCCGCACAGGGGATTTTTTCAGTTTATTGGCCGACAGCCGACCGGATCACATCAACAATATCCCGGCAGCACCGCTCGGTGAGCTCCCGGGTCGGCCCTTCCACCATCACCCGGCAGAGCAACTGGGTTCCCGAATACCTCACCAGCACCCGGCCCGCCTCCCCCAGCCGGGCCTCGGCATCGGCGATGGCCGCTGAAACGCCGGGGATTTCCGAAATGGGGAGCTTCCGGGTCACCGGGACATTCATCAGCACCTGGGGATAGACCGTGACTTGACTCGCCAGCCCGGAAAGCGGCCGCCCGGAGTCCTTCATGGCGGAAATGAGCTTGAGCGCCGTCAGGATGCCGTCGCCCGTGGTATGGTGGTCGAGAAAGATCATGTGACCGGAGTCTTCCCCGCCGATCACCGCGCCGGTCTCCAGCATTTCGGCCATGACATAGCGGTCCCCCACATCAGCCATCCGGTGACGAATTCCCATGGACTTCAGACAGAGCCTCAACCCGATGTTGCTCATCACCGTCGAAACCACCGTATCCGCCGGAAGACGGCCCCGGTTTTTGGCGGCCTGAGCACAGACCGCGAGGATCTGATCGCCCGTCACCCGGCGACCCCGCTCGTCCACCGCGATGAGCCGATCCCCGTCGCCGTCAAAAGCCAGTCCGACCGTCGCGCCGGTCCGGACCACCCGCTCCATAAGCCCTTCGGGGTGCTCAGACCCGCATCCGTCGTTGATGTTTTCCCCGTCCGGGGAGACCGACAGAGCCTCCACCGACGCCCCCAGCTCGGCAAAAACCCGAGGCGCTACATCGAAGGTCGCCCCGTTGGAGGCATCCAGAACGATCCGCATCCCGGTCAGGTCCATCCCATCGGCCACGGCATCGATCAGAAAGCGGACGTACCGGTCCTGAGCATCATCCAGGGAGCCGGCCCGACCGGGCTCGACCCCTTCGCACCAGCTTTTCAGGTCCGGATCTCTGGCCAGGGCCTCGATCCGGTCCTCGTCGGCGTCGGTGAGCTTGAATCCCCGCCCGTTGAAAAGCTTGATCCCGTTGTCAATATAGGGGTTATGAGAAGCGGAGATCATGATCCCGGCTCCGGCCCCTTCGGCGGCGGCCAGGTAGGCCACCCCCGGCGTCGGCAAGATGCCGGCCCGGCGGACATCACCGCCGCCCGAGCAGATCCCCGCCACCACGGCATGCTCGATCATGTCCCCGGATCGCCGGGTATCCCGTCCGATGACAAAAGGGGTTGTCTCCCCGTCTCTCCCGAAATACCGGGCCACCGCCCGCCCGACTGTGGTCGCCACCTCGGGCGTCATCGGGTGCCGATTGGCCCGCCCGCGAATCCCGTCGGTCCCAAAAAGCCGCTCCATCGATCCCCCTTATCCGTCCGTTTTCCCGAATACCGACGGCAGTTTACCCCGGGCTTCCGCGAGGACGCCGTCAACCACGGTCTGAAGCCATTTGACGCCGGTCTCCGCCGTTTCCGGGGCCAGCCCCTGAATTCCCGTCAGATAGTCCCGGCCATTTCTGGCGATTAAGGCCGTCACCGCACCCAGGAACGGGTCCCGAAGCGCGGTCTCCCCTTCCCGGTTGACCGCTTCCCGGAGCCTCGATTCAGCCTCGGGCCATTCTTCAGTCAGAGCCGGATTGGCCGCCGCGCTCCGGCAGAAGGCGCCCAGCCGCTTTAAGCGCTCCTCGACGGCCACCCGGAGCTGTTTTCTGGCCCCCGCCAGGAGGATATCAGGGAGATCGTCTCCGCCGAAAATGGGCCGGACCTCCTCGTACCAGCGGATGAGGGCCGCCAAATGGCCGATGTAGGCGGCGTTGTTATCGACGATCTTCCGGACGTTTGCGTTTACTCCAGGGGTGTAGGGCAGGCTCCCCGATCTTCGGCCGCCGTCCATGAGCAGGCGGTTGGGGCGGAGCTCGTCCTTTCTCCAGACCGTCCCGGCGGCGGTCACCGTGCCGAAGGCCAGGCGGCACGGCCCCACCAGGCCGCCCTGCCCGCCAAGGAAGATCGGCCGCTGGTTGAGCATCACGCCGTTCGGGACATCGCCCAGGAGTGAAGGAGTTGCCTTGTCCCCGTTGGGGGTGAAGTTGAAATGAATGTAGGCGCTGCCGACCTCGCTGTGATCCCGCCGGCTCGTCCCCCCCGCCATGAGGACATCGCAGAAGTTGATCAGGCTCCCGAGGGTGACGAACGGAAAGAGGATGGTTTGCTTGAGCCCCACCGTGTGCGCGCCGCCGGCAGACTCCTCGAGAAGCGTCCCCCCACGGACATGGGCGCCGTCGCCCATCTTTGCCCCTTTGAGAAAAACCGCTTCCCGGAAATACCCGCCGGCCAGCTCGACTTCGGGGCCGATCCAGGCATCTTCCACCGTAACCGGTCCCTCCGTCCCCAGCCGGGCCCCCGGCATGATCAAGGTATCCGCCCCCCGAACCCGACATCCCGGATGGATGACCACATCCCGCCCGGAGATCCGGTCCGGATTCACGGCCTCATCGACCGTCACCGTTTCGGGATTGGGCATTCGAACCCCTTTTTGAAGGAGCCGGGTTATCGTTTCGCGTCCCCGTTGCGCATCCATCTCCGCCATCGATTACCTCCCTGTCGTCAGCCGCCCCGGACCCGCCGGAAGACGTTCCGGGCCATCCGCCGCTCATCCGAGTCCAGCAGCGTCCGCCAGGTCCAGACCGAAAAGCCCATCAGTGTAACGCCCAGGAAAACGACCTTGACGGTTAGCCCGTTCATTGCGATCCCCGCCGCCATCAAGGCCACGGCCAGACCGATAACCGCCATCCGCCGCACCTCTTGATGCCGGTCGGCCCCAATGAGGCGGCGGGCCATCAATGACATGGCCAAGGTATCCAGAAGGATTCTCCCCACCCATGCGGCGGCCACCCCGACAATCCCCCCGCCCCGGGTTAGAAAATAAAGGGCGATCAGATAGGGGATCAGCTCCGCCACCGTCAGCTTGGCCGCCAAATCCGGCCTGCCCACCCCTTGAATCAGGGCAAAAGGGATCTGTGCGAGGCTGTAGAGGAGCACCCCGAAACAGAACAGCTCCAGAACCGGTCCGGAGGCTTCGGCAAAGGTTTTATCTAGCCAGAGGCCCAGGGCCTCATGGGCAAAGGTGGCGATGATCAGGGTGACGGGAAACATCACCAGAAAGACGAATTTCAGGCCGCTGCCGTAAATCCGGCGGGTCTGGGCCGGATCGGCGGCCACGCTGGTGGAAAACGCCGGAAAGAGCACTCCGATGAGAGCCCAGGGGTAGAACCAGAGCTTGGTGACCACCTCATTGGGGGTTGCATAGTAGGCCACCGCCGTCACCGACAGCCAGGCGCTGATCCAGAACCGGTCAAGGTTGATCATCACCGGGCTCAAAACGTTGGTCACCGTCATCCAGCCGCCGAACCGGAGGAGCGGCAAAAGGTGCTCCCGCTCAATGGGCCGCCGGGATCTCAAGGCGGGCACGACCCAAAATCCCAAGGCGAAATGGGCCAGGCAGGCGGCCACCCGCCCCACCATCAGGACCGCCACCACCGGCACCAGACTCCGGGAAAACGGCAAGACCGCCAGGGGGGCGGCAAAAGAATAGACCCCCAAGGCGATCCGGACCGTATTGGTCAGGCCGAACCGCTGGTAAGCGTCCAGCACGCCGCGCATCCCGATGCTCGGGATGACCAGGGGTAAAAAAAACACCAAGAGGGTGAACGCCCCCAGGGTTTCTCCCTGAAGGGCCTCGGGGATGTTAAGGACTTCCCGTATCCCCCAGGGCAGAAGGAGCATCGCCCCGGCCGCCACGGCCGCCCCCAATAGGGCCATGAAAATTAAAGCCGGCCAGACCAGCCGGGCAACCCGCTCCTCATCCCCTTCCCCGAGAGCCTCGGCCACCAGCTTCGTCAGAGCCCGTCCCAATCCCAGGTCGAAGAGGCTCAGATAGCCGATAAGGACCCAGGCCAGGGTCAGGATGCCGAACCGATCGGTGCCCAGCCCCCTCACCAGGACGGGGATGGCAAAGACCGCCACAACCATGGGGGCACAGTAGCCGGTCAGGTTGAGGACCACGTTGCGGGCCAGCCGGTCCCCCCGGACGAGATCAGCGGGGGCGACGCTCCGGGGTCGGCTCAAGGCCTGGCGCGCGGTCGATCATCCGGCTGGATGAGGCACCAGTACAGGTCGGCCATTTGTGCAACCATCCGCCGGGCGTCGAACTCAGCCACATGCCGCCGTCCCACGGCCCCCATCCGGGCGGCATCCTGGGGCCGGCTCAACAGCTCGATCACCGCCGCCGCCGCCTGTTGATAATCGGCGGGCGGAATCAGGAAGCCGGTTTCGCCGTGCCGGACCGCTTCCAGGTTTCCATCGACGGCGCTGGCCACGATGGGCAGACCGTGAGCCATGGCCTGGGGGATAACCCGGGGCAATCCCTCCCACAGAGAGGGAAGGAGAAAGATATCGAATATGGCCATCAAATCTGGAACGTCCCGCCGGAGGCCGGTGAGGATCACCCGGTCGGTCAGCCCCATCCGGCGGACCATCCGCTCCACCTGCCCCCGGAGCGGGCCGTCCCCCACGATGACGAAAACCGCCGTCGGCACCTTCCGGGCCACGATCTCCACGGCCCGGATCAAATCCAGTGGGGCCTTCTGTCGGGAAAGGCGCGTCACCGTGCCCACCACCTGAGCCGTCGGGGGGATGCCCAGCGCCTCACGGGTTTCATGGGGAGGCCGATCCGGATGGCCGAACCGGTCAAGCTCAATGCCGCTGCGGATCACAACATAATCGTCCCGGCATCCGATACCGCTCTGAACGCCTTTTTCGATATCCCGCTGGGTGACCGCGATGAGATGATGGGTGATGGGCAGGGTGATTTTTTCGAGATTGATATAGAAAAAACGCTCAACCGGGTTTTGATGGCTGTGAAACCCCCAGCCGTGGACCGTGTGGAGAATCAGGGGCGTTCCGGCGAACCAGGCCGACCACCGCCCCAGGATGCCGGCCTTGGAGCTGTTGGTGTGGACCACCGTATATCGGCCATGGCGGATAAACCGGATCATCCGGACGGTGGCAATCAGGTCCTTGATCGGGTTGACCTCCCGGACGAGAAGCGGCTCGATGGTCAGGGGGATTCCTTTCTGATGAGCGGCTTCAAATAAGCTGCCCTCCGGACCGGTCTGAGGGCCGGTCAAAAGGTCCACCCGCCAGTCCCTCGGGTCGAGAAGCTCAGCCGTGAGAATCGCGGTTTCCTGAGCGCCCCCCAGAATCAGGCGGGTGATGATCTGCAAGACCCGAACCGGCTTCCGCTGGGGCGGCACGACCGGCTCCTGAGCGCACTTAGGGGTCAGATGAAGCCCCGGAATCTGCCCTTTTTTGAGGGATTCAGCAATCCCGAGCCTCTCCGACTGGGCTAAACCTTTCAGCGACATCCGGGTGGACAGGTGCCGGATGACATGCGGCAGGGCCATCAGAAAAAATCGAATGCCCAGCACCCCCAGGGCGAGGGGCCCGGCCAGGGAAAGAATCCGATAGTTGTGCTTGTTAAACAGGTGGTAAACGCTTTTGTGAAATTCGAATCGGGACCGGATGGGCAGCTTATTGCTGGAACCCCCAACGTAATGGTAAACCGATGCCCGGGGAAAATAGACGACCTTCCATCCCCGCTCCCACATCCGCCAGCACCAGTCGGCATCCTCCCAATACATGAAAAACCGCTCGTCGAGAATGCCCACATCCTCGACCGCCTTTCTCCGGACCATCATACAGGCCCCGGAGACCCAGTCCACCGGCATGGGGGTCCAGCCATCCGATTTCAGACTAAGGAGGTTCCTCGATGTAATGGGATTCCGGGGAAACCACCGGGACAGCATGGAAGATCGCCCGAAAAGGGCGGTCAGGGGAGTGGGAAAGGATCGGGCCGAATTCTGGAGCCGGCCGTCGCTGTCGTAGATCCGAGGCCCGACAATCCCCACATCCGTCTGGGATTCCATGTAATCGACACAGGCATCGAAGAAATCCCCGACCACGAAGGTATCCGGGTTGAGCAGGACGATGTAGTCGCCATCCCCTTCCACAAGCGCCTGGTTGACGGCCCGGGCAAACCCCAGATTGGCGGTATTGGCCTTGAGATTGACCGAAGGAAATCGGGGAAGGATCTCCTCGACGTTATCGGTCGAAGCGTTGTCCTGAACATAAATCCTGGCCCGATAGCCGTTTAACGACTTTTCAACGGATTGGAGGCAGTTCCGCAACAGATCGGTGCTGTTGTAATTGACGATGATCACGTCGAGCATGGAAATTGGACGACTCCGGCTTAGCTAAAATGCCGCCTGAAGCGGCTCAGATCAGGTTTTAAGTCTTCGAAACAGACGCGGGAAAAGGAGCTCACGATCCAAAATGCTCCAGATATAGCGATCCGAAACCCGTCTGCTCCGCTGAATAGCTCTTCGTTTCCGCAGCATCCGCGGCAAGCCTTTCAACGCATCCCGTTTGGCCCGGATGAATTCCTTTCCCCTTCCGCGGGAAACGAAAAACAGAAACGACGCGAATACATAAATGAGATGCGGTACAATCGTCAAGGGAATCAGCGATGCCGGCATGTTTTTAATGTAAACCCACTCCAGGTTCCGGTGGCTGTAGTAAACCGAAGTGGGGGAATCATGGCCGATGCTGGCACTGCCCTTGTGGTAAACAAGAGCGTCCGGCACATAGAGACACTTGTAGCCCATGAGCTGGGCTCGGAAGCTCAAGTCAACGTCCTCGTATAGAAGAAAAAAATCTTCATCGAACAAGCCGATGTCTTTGAGCATATCGGTGCGGTAAATGGCGGCACCGGCACAGGCGCCGAAGATCCATTCGGGTGACGGAAAGGCTTCCGCGGGCTGGCCTCTTCCCCGGAGCATCGCGGTTCCGGCGACCGTATAGGCATCCCCGGCCCGGTCGATGGTTTCAGGATCATCGGCAAAAATCATTTTGGATGCGGCGAAGGAGGCGTCTGGATGACGCTTTAACGCGCCAATGAGTCGCCGTAACCAAAACGGATCGACAACCGCATCGTTATTGACTAGGGCCACGTAACGAACATCACCGTTTTGAATGGCGATATTGGCAGCCCGGGAAAAGCCCGTGTTATCGGCAAGGGGAAATAACCGGATATCCGGGTAGCGGTCTCGGATCAGATCCACTGATCCGTCATGGGAGCCATTGTCAACAACGGTAATGTTTACCCGCGATTCTGATTGATCAGAAATGCTTTGAAGGCAATCCTGAAGAAATGACTTACCATTCCAATTGATGACAATGACATCAGCGGATGGCGGGCTCATCGGGTTAGCTGTCTCCGAATCCATCTGGCTTGCGCGCCCGTGTTAAGACATTGTGTAGCTCCATCAGGCGCCAGTTGAGCGCATGGAGGATCAAACCGATGAACAGGCAGCCGGCGGAAAGGATCATCAATCCCGTTGCCAGAATGGCCAGCGGCACGTGACTGACGTAATGATCGGGATGGGTCAGGTAATCGTGGATGGGAAAGTAGCCGGCCGCCAGTCCACTGAAAAACAGGATGATGGCAAAGCTTCCAAAAAACGTCAGGGGCTTAAAGGCCCTGAAAAGGGTGAAGATTTTCCATAATACCCTGAAACCATCCCGAAACGTGTTGAGCTTGCTTTCGCTCCCCTGTGGTCGGCTTCTGTAAGGAATCTGGATCTCGACGATCTTTCGACGGTAATAGAGCATCTGGATCGTCATCTCCGTTTCGATCTCGAATCCACTGGACACCACGGGAATGCATTCCACCACATGGTTGTTGAAGGCTCTGTATCCACTCATGATATCGGTCAGGCGGGCATTTCCCATCCAGTTGACAAGATAACGAACCAGATTGTTGCCGAACAGATGCAAAGGACGAAACGACTGATCCGCATGGGCCTCCAGACGAGCCCCCACCGTCATGTCAGCTTCCCCCCGAATCACGGGCAAAATCAGCTCCCCGACATGATCAGCGGGATAGGTGTCATCGCCATCAACCATCACATAGACATCCGCCCGGACATGGCTCAACATGCTGTCGATCACATAGCCTTTTCCTTGCCTCGGCTCTTTGACCACCGTCGCGCCATGCTCCGAGGCAAATCGAGCCGAATCGTCTGTCGAATTGTTATCGAAAACGAAAATTCTTGCGTATGGCAGCTCCCGTCGAAAATCATCAATGACTTTTCCGATGGTCAAGGCTTCATTGTAACAGGGAATCAATACCGCGACATCGTATCGGTGAAACGCTCCGGTCATAATATCACTGCGTCCTGTAGTATGCTCTGCTATCCATTTTTGAGCTGATAGACCACTTTGTCGCCGACGGAATCGATCCGGAAATAGCCAGGGACATCCTTGAAATGCTGGTTTTGCTCACCTATGACCATGAGATGCGTAATTCCCATCTCATGAAGGACCCTTGATGAAGGGTCAATATGGACAAAAAGCTGATCCGGTGAGGGGGAATGAAATCGGATGGATCCATTTGTTTCCGCCTGAAAAGAGACATGAGCAAACCGATTGTATTCGGATCGATACTTTTGGGAAGCATCAAAGCCCTCCCATAATGCGAGCTGAGGGTATGGATGGGTACCATTGGCACAATTGACACCCAATATTCGAAACAGGTTCGGAAATACCCAATGGCCGAAGACAGCCCACCGGGTTTCCCCGGCTTCGGCTTCGTCAATATGCAGAATCGTTTTGGAAACGGGATTTTCATAAAAATACGTAGTGCCGCCAACGACAATCGGGTTGAACCAGAAGGTCGCCACCATCGATGAGACCACCAAAATTGCAAATGCCGGTTTTCGGAGTGCCGGCACAAGGAAGCAATAAGAAAGCCCCCCGCAGACTAATGCTGTCGCCAAGACATAAGGTATTGAAAATTGATCAAAATATCGAGCAAATGAGAGTCCCATGACAAACAGAAATAACGTCCAGAGACATACCTGGACCAGCCGCTGTGCATCCGTGAATACCCATTTTCGCGATAAAAAGGACACCAAAAGAATCGTATTAGCAATGCCCAGTCCAATCAATGCTCGGTTTCCCTGCATTTGATAGAAGAGGGTATATTTGCTCAATGCTGGAGAAAACCCGACGATAATGTAGAAAAACATGATGGCGCAATACCCCACCATGGACAAGCCAATCCAGTCCGATATTTTTTTTTGCTTCAGCCAGTGCCAAAAGAGGGCGATGGCAATAAGCGGAAAGAAAAAGATAAATGAGCTGCTCTCGCATCTATTCCCGAGCTGAGACCAGTCGATATCTCTTAGGGAGCTGTAAAACAACAGACTCAAAAACGTCTGACGGAATACCGCCCAGGCCGGCAGATCCCCTCCCAGACAAAACCGGTCCCCGGGGTAAACCGTTTGGGACATTATGTTGATGACATCTTCAGCGGAAATATAGAAAGACAAAAACGCGCGGAACGAGATGATTGCCGCAATGACGATTGCCCCGAGCCTGAGCCCCCAGTAGCGCCTCACGGAGAAGTCGGAATGCCGCTCAATCGCGAATCCAGCTATTAGAAAAAGCAGTAGATAAAAGCAGGCGATTTGAAACGGTGGATATAAAAAGCTGACACCAAAACAGGCCGTCGCCCAACCGAGAAGCAAACCATTAGCCATAATCGATTTGGCATGTTTGGAATACAGGAGGTATGTCAATGCAACAAATACAAACGTCATGAAAATGGGGATTTCCGCCTTATGGAAGCTCCAGAATTGGAAAAACGGAGAAAAGACCAGCAGAAGAGATCCCAGGACCGACAAGTCAAAACGGCTCCTTGAGATCAACATCAGCAGCAAAAAGCAACCATAAAACAGGCCCAGGACCATGGACCACCACATCCACGCCAAACCAATACCCGGACCGATAAAAAAACCCCAGACCGTTGGACGGAAAAGGGTTACCGGATGCCAAATAGGGTTTTTGGAATGAGTCAACATATTGGCGCCCATCCCGATATTTTCGTTGATCAGCGGGAATCGTGGCTCATGAGACCATTGCGCCAGCATAAGGGGAATTTCAACGGCCCAGTCATCGGACCGGATCGCCCGCGGCTCCCCGGCCAGGATCTCGGACTTTTCGGAGCCATCAATATAGTCCCGCCACATCGAGGTGGAATAACCATGGATTCTGAATAACACCCCAAGGACAAACACGGTCAGGATGATCCCGATCAGTACCCAATGCTTTCGATCGAAAAGGATGAGCTCCGTCTCAATCGGTTTTTGCGGCATGGGTTCCGCCTGCAGGGAGTTTGTGTCAGACGCCAATGGCAAAATCGTTTCTCCGCCGAGTGAGATGCGGGTTATAGTACGGATCATTCTCTATATATGTTTTCCACTTCTCCCGCATATATGCCCGTTCGGCCAACACCCTTTGGTATTTTTGAGGATCACGAATTTTCAGCATCTCATCGTTATCGTCTCCCC